>NZ_JBEAKW010000038.1:0-70219 GCF_040065795.1 Klebsiella sp. JB_Kp004
AAACCGTCATGCGGTTATCTGTAGGCCCGCGCAAGCGCAGCGCCGCCGGGCAATCCCAGAAGATTGCACTTTTTAGGCTTTGCTCCCTCTCCCTGGGGGAGAGGGCTGGGGTGAGGGCAACAGGCCGCGCTCAGCTGTACTGGCGCACCCGCGCCAGCAGCTCGTCGACGCTGTCGATACGCTCGGCCAATACGATCAGCGCTTTGCCCAGGGTAATGGCGTGGCGCAGGCACTCATGCCGCATAGCGTCATCCTGGATAGTGTCGATATCCGCGACGTGCGACAGCCCGACGCTGCGGCGGATCAGTTCGCTGCCGCAGTAGCCGACCGCGTCCGCCCAGACCTTTTTCAGAAAGGCGGAGGCGTAGCCGGGGTAAGCCAGCGCCGCGTCGCGGGTTTTCTCCGCCGCCAGCGCCTGGAAGCGCTCGGCAAAGGTGGTCCACAGCTGGTGGATGTCGTTCAGCCGCTGCTCGCGCGCGGCGGCGGCGTCGCGAATGCCGAGCTGGCCCGGCAGGCCGCAGTAGTTCAGCAGCAGGTTGCCGATGGCGGTGCCGATATCGAAGCCGATGGGGCCGAAGTAGCCGAACTCGGCGTCGATGGCCTTCAGGCTGCCTTCGGCAACGAAAATCGACCCGCTGTGGATATCGCCGTGCAGCAGCGCTTCCGCATGGGCAAAGAAACGGTGCTTCAGCGCCGCCACCGCCAGCTTAAGCTGGGCGTCGTCGCGCAGGGCGGCGACATCGGCCTCCAGTTCCGCCGGGTAGTTATTGCGCGCGTGGATCTGATACGGGTCGTTAAAGAACAGATCCTCGGTGATCTCGCACATCGCCGGGTTAATAAACTGCGCCACCTGCGCCTTTTTCTCGTGGGGATGGAGATAGAAATCGCTGGTATGAAACAGCACCTGCGCCAGATAGTCGCCAAGCTGGCGGGCCGCCTGAGGGTAGTAGACGTTAGCGATAAGCTCCCCGCGCCAGATGCGGTGGTCAGAAAGATCTTCCATCACCATCACCGCCAGTTCGGGATCAAAGTGATGGATTTTTACCGTGTGCTGCGGGCTGTGCTGATAGTGGGCGACCAGGGTCTGCGCTTCCAGACGGGCGCGGTCAAGGGTCAGCGGCCAGGATTCGCCGACGCAGCGCACGTAGGGCAGGGCCTGTTTGACGATCGCCCGGCTGACGCCCTGGCGATCGAACACTTTAAACACCAGATTGAGGTTGCCATCGCCCACTTCCTGCGCGCTGACCAGCTCAGATGGGTTGTCGATGCCGGCGAACTGCTGCGCGTAAGCCACGGCGTCGTGGGCGGTGAAGGTATGGTATTGCGACATTGCCTCGATCCTCGAATTCTGATTAAGCCGTTCAGACGTCTATACTTCTGGATTTCATCCTGACACAATGTGATACAACAACGCAACAGGGATTTAACGACATGCAGACATTACAGACCACCAGCCTGCGGGTGAGTGAAAATCAGCTTTTTATTCTCGACCAGCAGGCCTTGCCGCAGGAAAAACGCTGGCTGGCGGCGGATAACGTTGCGCTGCTGGTGGACCATATTCACGCCCTGCGGGTGCGCGGCGCGCCGTTGATTGGCCTGTCCGCCAGCCTGCTGCTGGCCCTGCTGGCCCAGCGCGGCCTGAGCCGGGATGAACTCCAGCAGGCGCTGGAGACGCTGCGCGCGGCGCGGCCGACGGCGGTCAACCTGATGAATAATCTGGATCGCATGAAGCAGGCGCTGGCCCGGGAGGATTATCCGCAGGCGCTGGAAGCGGAAGCCCTGCGTCTGGTCGAAGAAGATAAACAGCTGTGCGACCGCATCGCTGAGGCGGGCAGTGCGCTGGTGAAGCCCGGTAGCCGTCTGCTGACCCACTGCAACACCGGTGGCCTGGCGACCGCCGGGGTGGGGACCGCCCTGGGCGTTATCGCGCTGGCGCACCGGCAGGGAAAGGTGGCCAGCGTGTGGGTCGATGAAACCCGGCCGCTGCTGCAGGGCGGACGTTTAACCGCGTGGGAGCTGGGCGAACTGGGCGTGCCCTATCAGCTGATCACCGATTCAATGGCCGCCAGCCTGATGGCGCAGGGGCAGGTGGATGCGGTGTGGGTCGGCGCCGACCGTATCGCCGCCAACGGCGATGTGGCGAATAAAATCGGCACCTATTCGCTGGCGGTTTTGGCCCATTACCACCAGATCCCGTTCTACGTCGCTGCGCCGCAGACGACCCTCGATCGCCATTGCCCGAACGGGGCGGCCATCCCCATTGAGCAGCGCGCCGCGGCGGAAGTGACCGGGGTGGCGGGCAGCTTTGGCGCGGTACAATGGGCGCCGACCGGGGCCGCCGTTTACAATCCGGCGTTCGACGTCACGCCTGCCGGGCTGATTAGCGGCTGGGTGCTGGACAGCGGGGTGGTCACCCCGGCGCAAGTTGCCGCCGGGGCGTTTGCGCCGGACCACGGATAGCGGACCCTGTGCCGGGCCTGGAAAAAACGGTTTCCCGGGCCCGGGCAATCGCCTGGCCGCTACGGCAGGACCATCGCTACCGCCGGGGCGGAGGGCTGGTCGATACGCTGACCCAGCGCGGTGATAGCCGCCTGGAAGGGACACAGCGTACCGACGTCGGTCTGACGGCAGCCCGGCTGACGCCACTCCTGACGCAGCATCGGGTGCTGCGCATCCGGCGTCTGCAGACGACGCAGGTCGTCGAGGCCTTGCGCCTGGAAATAGACCCGCAGATAGCGTTCCCCGCTCTTCGCGTCGCGCCAGCGCTCCAGCACCAGGCTACTGCCCGGCGGGATATTTCCCCGGCTGTAGCCCGGCAGCTGCCAGCTAAAGTTCATCAGCGTGCGCACCATGGCGATATTGGTGTCATGGGCCACCAGCAGCAGCCAGCGTACGTTCGGATTCGCCTCTGGTTTGACGCCGTCGAGCATGGCGTTGAGCAGCACCGACCCGCGTTTTTGCGCGGTATACAGCACGTCGTTACTCAGATCGTAGTTTTCCGTTAACAGCGGCAGCAGGGCGGTGATCTGGCTGGCCTGGGCGATCTTGCCCCACGCCAGCTGGCTGAGAGGCAGGTTTTCACTCCAGCCGAGACGCAGCGTCTCCACCATATTGGCCATCACGCTCAGTCCGCTAATGGTGGTTTTCCCGCTTTTGCTCTGCTCGACCTGCCACGGGGTGTCGAAGACCGGGCAGGGCTTATCGGCCTGACAAACCGCCTGTTTCAACAGCTGGATGGCCGGCGCCAGTGCCTGCCGACGCTGCGCCAGATCCCCGGCCTTCTCTTTTACCGCCGCCAGCTGGCGGGCGGGGTCGGTTTGCGTGGCGGCGAATTTGTCGGTCTGAAACAGCGGATCGGCGTCCCCGCTGACGTAATGGATAGCGACGCCGCAGCCGGGGAAGGCGCCATCCACCAGCGCCTGGGCGGTCGCCCGCGTCCGCTGCAGCGGGCTGGCGCGCACGTAAATCGACTCCGCCGTCGGGCATCCCGCCTGCAGCAGGCCAAGCTGGCGATAGTGCTGGCCTTCCTCACGCCCTTTATTGACCACGGCGGCATAGCCATGACCGGTGAGCTCGCCGTCATGGGTGGTCCACTCGGTCCATGGTCGTCCGGTGGCGGCCTCGATGGCTTCCCGGTTGCCGGCCGTCGGCGGACGAATCCCGTGGCGGCTAAGCTCCACCACTTTCTCCAGCTGCCAGTCCGCGGCGGCGGCAGATTGCAGCGCCAGCAGCGGCAGCGCGCAGGCGATAAACAGGCGTAACAGCCCCTGATGTCTTGCAGGCATCATATCTTCTTCCTTAATTCGTTAATCGGTTATGAGGAGAACGAGGTCTGCCGTTCGACGGCATGGCGCCGGGCGACGATGGCGGCAGTGGTAAAACAGAGTAGCGCGGAACCCAGACCGGTACTCACCCAGAACAGCGCCAACGTGCTGAAATCATACAGCGTTTTGCCGTTCTCAAGGATAGCCGTTTTATCAATAATGATCCCGGTGAGAAACTCGCCCAGGCCGGCGCCGGCGTAGCTGGCGATGCCGATGGTGCCGAGCGCGGCCCCCGCCGCTTTGCGCGAGGAGATATCGACGGCGATCAGCCCGCCGAGGAAGCAGGTCAGAGCGCCAATGGTTGCCCCGAAGATAATCATCGCCAGAATATCAGTGTAATAATTGTGCGGCGACCAGAGCATCAGGGCGAAGCCGGCGGTGTTCAGCAGGCTGATAAACCCGGCCATCACGCTGCGGTTGCGCGGGAAAAAGCGGTCGGAGAGCATGCCGGCGATGATGGTCCCGGCGATGCCGGCGATGGCGTTGACGCCGATAATCCCTGAGGCCTCCAGCGTGGAATAGGCTTTATCCTGCTCCAGAAAGAAGATCCCCCAGGAGTTGACGGCGTAGCGGTCGATGTACATAAAGGCGGAGGCGAGGGCGAGGGTCCACAGCGCCGGGTTGCGCAGCGCCAGCAGCTGGTTTTTAAACACCGAGCCGCGGGCTTCGGCCTCCTCCTGCGGTTCATCGCGGATGACGTTGATGGACGGGAAGCCGCTGCTCTGCGGCGAATCGTGCATGAACAGCACCAGCAGCACCACGCCGGCGGCGCCGAGCGCGGCGGTGGACAGGTAGCCCATCTGCCAGCCAAACCCGGCGATCACCGCGGCGATCACCATATAGGTGACGGCCTCGCCGATATTATGCGCCGTCGACCAGATGCCATAGAAGGTGCCGCGCTCCTTAACGCCGTACCAGCGCGCCAGCGAGACCGCGCAGGGGCCGACGCCCATCGACTGCGCCCAGCCGTTGATCCCCCAGAAGATGGCCAGCAGCAGGGCGTTGGTGGTCATCCCCATCATCAGGTTCATCCCGGCGCTGAGCAATAAACCGAGGCTCATATAGCGCACCACGTTGGCGTGATCGGCGATAAAGCCGTTGACCAGTTTGCCGATGGCGTAGCTGAAGAACAGGGTGGAGCCGATCATGCCGAGCTCCGTCGGGGTGATCCCCAGCTCCACCAGCGCGCTTTTGGCGACGGTGAACGATAACCGGCAGACGTAAAAGGTGACGTAGGCCAGGGTCATGGCGATAAAGGTTTGCCAGCGCACCCGGCGAAAACGGTGTTCATCAAACGCGGCGCCCGCTTTCGGCGGCGACGCCCGGAAAAAAGCGATAATTCCAGACATAGGTGGTTCTCCGCAGGTCGGAGGCCTGACTGATTGATGTGGTTCGTCCGTGAATGAAGTTATCGTTACTGTGTAGAGTACATAATCAGAAATAGCCTGACCCGTAAGGGTTAATGTAATGGTTGTAGGATCATCTTTTTCAGCTGCGGGTAGAGCGTCTGGCTGGCCAGCAGCAGCGGGTTGCCGCGCTGGATCCCCTCCTGCGCCAGAAAATCGTTGCTGGCGCCGCCCGCTTCGCGCATCAGCACCAGCCCCGGCAGGGCGTCCCACGGGTTCATGTGCGGCTCGTAGTAGCCAATCAACCGGCCTGCCGCCGCCCAGGCGCTCATCAGCGCGCCGGAGCCGTTGCGGATAAACATGCCGCCGTCGCTGAGCAGCGCCTGCAGAAACGGCAGAAAGTCCGCCGGGGTGACGCGATGCGAGGTGCCGACGCCCATCACCCCCTCCCTGACCGTCGTCGCGGGGTGCGGACGGATCGGGGCGTCGTTGAGCCAGGCGCCATGGCCCCGCAGGGCGTGAAACAGCTCGCGATGGTTAGGGTCATAGACCACGCCGATGACCGGTTCGCCGTCGGCGACGATCGCCAGCGACAGGCACCAGGTGTGCAGGCCGTTGAGGAAACAGCTGGTGCCATCGATGGGGTCGACCACCCACAGCACCCGCGCGTCGGACAGGCGGGCGCCGCTCTCTTCGCCGAGAAAGCCATCCTCCGGAAACGCGCTCTGAATGCGCTGTTTCACAAAGGCCTCCACCCGCTTATCGGCCACGCTGACCACATCCTGCAGATCGTCGCCCTTATGGTCGACGGTCAGCGCTTCGCGTTGTTGATAGTATTCAAACGCCAGCTCAGCCCCCGCTTTCGCCAGCTCGCAGGCCAGGCGGTAGCGGGCCTGTAGCGCTTCTGATTCCTGAGATTGCATAGTGACTCCCTATTTTGCACACGTGTGCATTTTGCGTGAAAAAAACAGCCCCGAAGGGCCGAATGAGTGTGGCCGGGTTTCACAGAAGATTCTGTGATCGATCCAGCATAAAATGATTTTTTCATTTCGCACTTTGACGAATAATTAGTTTCACCGGCACTTCGCGATGGCGCGAGGGCAGGCTGAAGCGGGCGATCCGCGTCATCAACAGATCCACCGCGTGGTGGGCCAGCAGGGCGGTATTCTGTTGAACGGTGGTGAGCTGATAGGGGCGCCAGTCCGCCTGCGGGATATCGTCAAAGCCGACGATGGCCGGTAGCGGGGCGGCGGCGGGGGCGTCCCGCAGGCCGTCCAGGGCGCCCAGCGCCAGCATATCGGTGGCGCAGAACAGGGCCTGCACCCCGGGGTTTTCAGCAACTAATTCTCGGGCGGCCTGGTGGCCGGCCTGATAACCGCCGCCGTCGCAGAAGCGGCTGGTCACCGTCATGCCCGACGTCTGAGCGATGAAAGCGTCATAACGCTGGCGGGTGCTGAAGTTCTCGCGATTTTCGCCAATAAAGCCAACCTGCCGCCAGCCTCGACGACTGAACAAGCCCGCCACCAGCTTCGCCCCCTGGGCGTTATCGCTGCACACCCGGTCGCAGCCGGCGAGGTCCGCATGACGGTTGATCAGGGTGACGGGGATCTTGCGCGCCAGGTACTCTTCCGCCAGCGACAGCGGCGGCGCGCCGGAGGTGATGATCACGCCGGCGACGTGGTAGCTCAGCAGCTGTTTAAGCGAAGGGGCGAGCTGCTGCGGATCGTCAGCGTTCATCAGCAGCGGCATAAAGCCGTTGAGCGCCAGCTGATGGACCAGCGGCGCCAGCAGTTTGCTGCGAAACGGGTTGTCGAAACCGGCGGTGACGATGCCGATAAAATTACTGCTGCCGGTGATCATCGTCCGGGCGATGATATTCACCTGATAGCCCAGAGCTTCCGCGGCGCTCAGCACCTTCTGCCGGGTCTTCTCCGACACCGAGGCGCCGGGGGTGAAGGTACGGGAGACCGCCGAGCGCGAGACGCCGGCCAGTCTGGCCACATCCTCGGCCTTAATCCATTTTTTATCGCTCATCGTCGTTTCGCGCCGTCTGTTTTCCAGGAAGCCGACGCCCGGGCGGGCGTCGGTCACGCACACTGCCTGAAAAGGTATCACAGAAAGGCGCCGACGCGCAGCGCCTTGCGCCTTATGCCGGGTAGCGGATGTGCTCCACCTCACGCTGCAAAATCACCTTACCGTGGCGAATGGAGGTTAGCACCCGCGCCTGGCGGCGGACGGCCTCGTAGTCGTTTTCCGCATCGAGGATCAGCAGGTTAGCCGGGCGGCCTTCGGCGAGGCCGTAGTTATCGCCCAGACAGAGCGCCCGGGCGCTGTTGTCGGTGACGAAGTCGAGGCAGCGCTGCAGATCGTCATAGCCGAGCATATGGCAGATGTGCAGTCCGGCATCCAGAATGCGCAGGATATTGCCGTTCCCCAGCGGATACCACGGATCCTGAATCGAGTCCTGAGCAAAGCAGACGTTGATGCCGGCGCGATCCAGCTCCGCTACCCGGGTGACGCCGCGCCGTTTCGGCCAGCTGTCAAACCGGCCCTGCAGATGAATGCTTTCGGTCGGGCAGGAGATAAAGTTGATCCCCGAGGCTTTCAGCAGGCGAAACAGCTTCGAACAGTAGGCGTTGTCATAAGAGCCCATCGCGCAGGTGTGGCTGGCGGTGACCTGCGCCCCCATACCGCGCACCCGGGCCTCTTCCGCCAGCACTTCGAGGAAACGCGACTGCGGATCGTCGATTTCATCGCAGTGGACATCCACCAGCCGGCCATAGCGCTGGGCGAGGTCCATCAAAAACATCACCGAACTGACCCCTTTGTCGCGGGTGTTTTCATAGTGCGGAATACCGCCCACCACGTCGGCGCCCATCTCGATGGCGCGCGTCATCAGCCCCCGACCGTCGGGGTAGGATTCAATCCCCTCCTGCGGAAAGGCGACAATCTGCAGATCGATGAGATCGGCGGCCTCTTTTTTCACCGCCAGCAGCGCCTGCAGGGCCGACAGCGACGGGTCGGTGACATCCACATGGGTCCGGACGTGCTGGACGCCGAAATCGCGCAGCATGCCGATGGTTTTTAGCGCCCGCTGGCGGGTGTCCTCCGGGGTGATGCTCGCTTTGCGCTGGCTCCAGCGGGTGATGCCTTCAAACAGGGTGCCGCTGCGGTTCCACTCCGGCTCGCCCGCGGTGAGGGTGGCGTCAAGATGAATATGCGGCTCGACGAAGGGGGGGATCGCCAGCCGGCCCTGGGCGTCGATATCGCCGGCGACGGCGGTCTGCATCGCGGTTTGGGCGGTCATGCGCTGAATCAGGCCGTCCTGCAGCTCAAGGGTAAACAGCGCCTCCTGGCGGCGCAGGCGGGCGTTAACAATTTTCATGGTTGGTCCTGTAAATGGTTTTGCGATAAACGCCAGATCACCAGCGCGACCGAGGCGTTGAGATGAAACTGAGGGTGGCTGACCGGGTAGCCGGTCAGTTTTTCAATACGCTGGATGCGCTGATGCAGGGTGTTGCGATGGAGACCCAGCCGGTCGGCGGCCCGCACCACGTTGCCGTTCTCCTGCTGCAGCGTCTCGAGAGTCTCCAGCAGCAGCCACGGCGCTTTACGGCCCGGCTCGATCAGGCAGCCCAGGGTGTCGTGCATAAAATCGTTGAGCAGCGCCGGGTCGCTGACCGCGGACAGCAGTTTGATAAACCCCAGCTGCTGATAGTCGCTGATCCGCTGGGTCGGCCGCAGGGTATCGCAAAGATCCAGCGCCTGTCGCGCCTGCGACAGCGCCCGCGGGTAGCCCTGCAGCTGCCTGACCGGCGCGGAAAGGCCGCAGAGCAGCGACAAACTCTCTTCTCCCTCCGCCAGCGTCTGCAGCCACTGCTGCAGCCACTTTTTCTGCTGAAAGCCTTCCCCCTCCTCATCCGGCAGCAGGAAAAGGAACATGTTGCTGCGCTCCAGCAGCGGGAAGGGGTTGCCCTGCTGGTTGAGCTGCAGCTGCAGCTGCTGGCGCACGCTGCGGTGGGCCTGCTGCAGCCAGGCTTCGGCCTGCTCGGGCGGAAACTGGCGAAACAGGCGGGACAGTCCCTCCAGGCGCAGCGCCGCCAGCCGCAGCGGGCGGGTAAAATCGAGCTGCTGGTGGAGGGCGCGCTGGTGGAGCATCTGCAGGTCCGGATAGTCGCCAGTGACCAGCTGCATCAGGATGTCGCGCTGCGACTGCAGGGCGCTTTCGCTGCGGACCAGCGCGGTGCCGACCCGCTCGGTGACAATCACCATCTTCAGCAGGTAGGGCTGCTCGATCAGCGGAATGCCCAGCTCGTCGGCAAGGGCGATCAGCGTGGCGGGAATGGCGTGGATATAGGCCTCGCCGGTGAGGATCACCATCCCGGCGATGCCGCGCTGTTTGCCCTCCATCAGCAGCTGGATCAGGTTGGCTTCATCCCGGGGATGGTTGATGCCAGTAATAAAGACCAACTCGCCACCCATGATCCACTCGGCGATGTGCTCATTTTCCGCCACGTAGTACCAGCGTACCGCCCGCTGCAGCCCTTGCTTTCCCGCCCGCAGACGCAGGGCGGAGAGTCCCTCAAGGGCCAGCAGTTCACTGACCGTCAGGCTCATGGCTCCTGCTCCGCGACGGCGGCAGGCTGACGCTTGCTTAGCAGGGTCAGGGCGATATAGACCAGCGCGGAGACGGTGATCCCCACCAGCGGCGCGATCCACGGCGACAGATAAGCCACCACCGCGCCGGCGGCGTAGGCGCCGAGTCCCAGCCAGTTAAAACGCGGCAGGCGGGCGTTCTGCAGCAGGGGATAGCGCCCGCCGCGGGCGAACCAGTAGTCGGCGAGGATCACCCCGCCGATGGGCGGGATAATGCTGCCCAGCAGCACGAGGAACGGGATCAGCATTTCGTACATACCGCCAATGGCCAGCACAATGCCCACCCCGGCGGCGGCGAGGGTCAGCGTGCGGCGACGTTCGCTGCGCAGCAGATGGCAGGCGGCGGCGGAGACGTTATAGATGGTGGGGCCCTGGATGGTCAGCAGATTGAGACACAGCATGATCACCGCGGCCACCGACAGCCCCTGCAGGATCAGCACTTCGACGATATCGGCCTGTTGATAGACGATAGCGCACCAGGCGCCGGCGACGATCATCAGCCCGTTGCCGACGAGGAAGCTGCCCATGCTGGCGAGAATGGCGGTACGGCTGGAGTTGGCAAGCCGGGTCCAGTTTGTCGCCTGGGTGGCGCCGCTGGCGAAGGTGCCAAAGACCATGGTGATGGCCGCCGACCAGGTCATGGCGTCGCCAGGCGCAATGCGGGTCATCGCCTGCCAGCCGCCAGCGTGGCGCAGCGCCAGATACATGGAGACCACCAGCAGCACGAACATCAGCGGCACCGACAGGCGCGACAGAGCGTCCAGCCCCTTGTAGCCCACCAGCGCGGTGACGCAGAACAGAATGCCAAACAGCACCATCAGCGGCAGGGTCAGCGCCTCGGGCAGGGCGAGGATCTTCACCAGCGAGATAGCGACCGTGGCCGTCCCCCACGCGTACCAGCCCAGCTCGGCAAAGCCAAGGATAAAATCGGCCAGCTTGCTGCCGATCTCGCCGAAGCAGAAGCGGCCCATCAGCACCGTATTGAGACCGCTGCGCGCGGCGATCCAGCCCAGCGATGCGGCATACAGGGCCAGCAAGGCGTTGCCGATGAAGGCTATCCACAGCAGATTGACGATGGAAAAGGAGACGCCGAGTTTACCGCCGGCGAACATCGTGCCGGTGAAAAAGGTAAAGCTGAATAACACCATGGCGATGGAAAATACGCCTTTGCGTCCGGCGGCGGGCGCTTCGACGAGGGGAAAATCATTGCTGTTTGACATCCTGGAACCTCTGGCTGGTTAGATGGGCGGTGATAGCCGGAAGTAGCAAGAGATGTGCCAGGAAAAACCGGGCACGGGGAATAGCGCGCGGTGTGCAATATGCACAGTTATTGCAGAATGAAGGGGGAGTAATGCCATTTTAGTGTGCATCCTGCCATGTTTTGCACCAGTCGGGGGCAGAGGAGAGCGGCGACGGCATTCCCGGCGCAGGCGGAGAATTTCAGCCAGCAGAATCCGCCAGCGTTTTGGCGCCAGACAGGAGGGAATCGTAGCGGACTCACCGCGGTTGGTTAAATTGCTGTGAATAAAGGTTATTTAATATGCATTTATGATATAACCATTTGGCTTGTGTGTGTTTCCTGAAATATTGTTCCCTCCGGTTAGCGGTGTTAGTATCGGGTAAATAGCCATTTAGACGGCTAAATAAACCATCGCTAACCTAAGGAACTGCTATGTGGCAAGAAAGACTCGCGCAACTGGTCACCACCTGTCATTGGATCGGCGCGAAAGGCTGGGCGCCGGCGACCGGCGGCAATATGTCGGTACGTCAGGATGACACCTGGTGCTGGCTAAGCGAGTCGGGCCGCGACAAAGGCAGCCTGACGACCGAGGATTTCCTGCAGGTGGAGATCGCCACCAACCAGGCCCCTTCCGGACGGAAACCGTCGGCCGAGACCGGCCTGCACACGCTGGTCTATCGCCTGTTCCCGGAGGCCAACGTGGTGCTGCATGTGCATACCGTCAACGCCACCGTGCTGTCGCGCATCGAAAAAAGCGACACGCTGGCGCTGCAGGGGTATGAAATGCAGAAAACCCTCAGCGGGCAGCACAGCCATCTCGACACCGTTCCGGTCGCCATCTTCGATAACGATCAGGATATTGACGCCCTGGCGGCGCGGATTGCCGATTATGCGCAAACCCGCCCGCTGCGCTACGGCTTTCTGCTGCGCGGACATGGTCTGACCTGCTGGGGGAAAGATATTCAGGAGGCCCGCCGACAACTGGAAGGGCTGGAGTTCCTGTTCGAGTGCGAGCTGATGCGCCGCCGCTACGAGCCCTGAGCCGGAGCAGGTATGGATTTTTATCTTGGTATCGATATCGGCACCTCCCGGGTGAAAGCGGTGCTGTTTGATCAGCATTTCACCGCGCGCGCCAGCGCCGCGGAAAACACCTCCCCCCGCCTGTCGGCCAATGGCTACGCGGAACAGGATATGACCCAGCTGTGGCATTCGGTGCTGGCTATTCTGCGCCAGATTGCCCGCCACCCGGCGCTGCAGGCGGGGCGGCTGCGGGCCATCGGCCTCGCCGGGCAAGGGGAGGGAGTCTGGCTCAGCGATGAGCAGGGCGAACCGGTGGGTCCGGGGATCCTGTGGAGCGATACCCGCAGCCACGCGCTGATGAGCGACCTGCTGCGCCGGACCGGCTTTGACCGCCGCTATTTCGCCGATACCGGCACCCACCTGCAGCCCTGCAATACCAGCCTGCAGCTGTACTGGCTGAAACAGTATCAGCCGGAGCGGCTGGCGGCCGCGCGCTATCTGTTTTTCGCCAAGGACTGGATCCGCTTTCGCCTGACCGGCGTGGCGGCGCTGGAGCTGACGGACGCCAGCAGCTCGTTACTCAATCAGCAGAGCGGCAGCTGGTCCTCGGTGGTGATGAACGAGATGGGGCTGGACGAACTGCTGCCGCTGTTTCCCCCGCTGCTGGCTCCGGATGCTCCGGCCGGCACGCTGAGCGACGCGGTGGCGGCGCTGACCGGGCTGCCCGCCGCGACGCCGGTGGCCGCCGGGGCGCTGGATGTCTGCAGCGCCGCGCTGGGCTGCGGCGCGGTCAACGAAGGGGACATCTACACGATCCTCGGCACCACCTGCTGCACCGGGATCGTCTGCCGCGGCCCGCAGACGGTGAACGAGGCGACGCGCTTCGTCACCCATACCGAAGCCGGGCAGGTGATCTCGCTGTTTCCGATGCAGGCCGGTACGCCAAACATTGACTGGCTGCAGCAGCATATTTCGCTGGACGCCGATCTGGGTCGGCTGGAGCAGGCGATCGCGGACGTGGAGCCGGGCAGCGGCGGCGTCTTCTGGCAGCCGTACCTCAATGGCGAACGCGCGCCGTTTTACAGTCCCGACGCGCGGGCCGGCTTTATCGGCATTAGCCCGCACACCACCCGCGCCGAACTGCAGCGCGCGGTGTTTGAAGGCCTGGCCTTCGCCATTGTCGATGCGCTGCAGGGTTATCCGCAGGGCGGCGAGCTGTATCTGACCGGCGGCGGCGCCGCCTCGGCCACCTGGCTGCAGATTATCGCCGACTGTACCGGGCGCACGGTGGTCTCCAGCGCCTTTAACGAACTGAGCGCGCGCGGGGCGGCGATTCTGGCGGCCCGCAGCGTCGCTGCGCTGGCCGAGACGCCTCCGCTGACGCAGACCCGCTATCAGCCGCGCCCTCAGGCGAATGCCCGCTATGCGGCGCTGTATCCCGTTTATCGCCTGCTGCGCGAGCAGATGCTGCCGGTATGGCAGGCCAGGCAGGCCGCTCTTCAACGTCTTTCTCAGGAAGTACAACCATGAAAATCGTTTTTACCGCCGAGCATGCTGGCGACCTTAGCGCCTTCCACCAGCTGGGCGAACTGCTGGTGGAGGGATGGGCGCTGGGCAAACCGAAACTCAGCGCCGGTCAGCTGATTGAGCTGGCCCACGACGCCGAGGTGCTGGTGACCAGCTATGATGAAGTGACGGACGCGGTGATGGCCGCCTGTCCGCGCCTGCAGGTGATCGCCTGTACCCGCGCCAATCCGGTGAATATTGATACCCAGGCCGCGCAGGCGCGCGGCATCCGGGTGCTCTACACCCCGGGACGCAATGCCGATGCCGCCGCGGAGCTGACGCTTGGCCTGATGCTCAGCCTGGCGCGCCACATTCCGCAATCCCATGCGGCGCTGAAGCGGGGGGAGTTCACGCAGGCTGATAATGCCGCCGCCGCCACTCAGCAGGGCCTGCGGCGCGATGTGGTCTGGGACGTGAGCCCGGAAAGCCCCTATGAAGTGTTTAAGGGCAGTGAACTGCGCAATAAAACGTTGGGGCTGGTGGGCTATGGCAACATTGGCCGCCGGGTGGCGCGTATCGCCCGGGCGTTCGGCATGGCGGTGCGGGTGGTGGATCCGTTCGTCGCCGCAGAGGATATCAATGAGCCAGGGCTACAGAAAACGACCCTCGAGGCGCTGTTCCGCGACGCGGATATCGTCAGCCTGCATCTGAGCAGCGGACCGCACAGCGACGGGCTGGTGAATGCGGCGCTGTTAAACAGCATGAAGCCCGGCGCGCTGCTGATCAATACCTCCCGCGCGGCGGTGGTCGACGAAGCGGCGCTGATTGATGCCCTGCGTCACGGCCCGCTGGGCGGCGCGGCGCTGGACGTGTATCACCGCGAACCGCTGTGGCGCGATCACCCATTTGTCACCGAGTTTGATAACGTGATTATTACGCCGCATATCGCCGGGGCTACCCGGGAGAGTATCGCCAAACACACGGCGATGATTGCCGCCGATCTTCAGCGCTATGTCGCCGGGGAGCCGCTGCTGTACCAGTGGCGTTAAGCCGCTTGCGCCGCCGCGCCTGCGGCGGCGCGGGTCCAGCGTCAGGGGCGATGGGCCGCCATAAAAGCCCGGGTCTGTTCCCAGTCCACCACCCCGGCATCCGATCCCATCCCGGTCGCCACCAGCGCGGCCACCGCCGAGGCGACGTCGCACGCTGCTTTCACGCTGAGTCCGCGCGCCAGCGCGGCTATAAACCCGCCGCAGTAGCTGTCGCCGCAGCCGGTGGTATCCACCGCCTCGACCGGCCACGGCGCAATATGCTCCAGCGCGCCATCGCGGCCGATAAGCCAGGAGCCGTTCTCGCCGTCTTTCAGAATGCAGGTGCCCACGCCCAGCGCAAAGAAAAAGCGGGCGATGGCCTCCGGCTGCGTCTCCCCGGAGAGAAAGGCGGCTTCCTCCAGGGAAGGCATGAAATAATCCACCGACGGCAGCAGGGGCCGCAGCAGTTCCAGAGTGTGTTCATTCGGGGCGATAAGATCAAAGCTGGTGGTGACCCCGCGCGCTTTGGCCGCCTGCAACAGCCGCGCGCTCTGTCCCTGGTCCATTGCCGCCAGCAGTCCGGTCCCGCCGTGATGCAGGAAGCGACAGTCAAGGACGGCGTCAAATTCCGCCTCACTGACGAACAGGGCGTCAGACGCGCCCCGGCAGTGCAGGGCCGGACGTTCGCCGTTGGGGCGAATCGGCAGGATCGTCGCCGAGGTCTCCTTCAGCGCGGTGCGCTGGATAAGCGAGCAGTCGATGCCCAGCCGGGCATAGCTGGCGAGGATAAAGTCGGCTTTTTCATCTTCGCCCAGGCAGGCCACCGCTGCGGTGCGGATCCCGAGCTTCGCGGCGTTAATATTGGCCCCCGCGGCGGTGCCGGCGGGGTTGAGGCTAATTTGCTCAATAAAGGCGACGCCGCCGCGCGGCGGGATCGCCACCACCGGGCGCCCGGCGATATCCAGAATAGTCAGGCCGACAAACACGGCGTCAAAGGTTGCCATCGTTCTCCCGTTTAGCGATGCTTTTGGCGCAGGCGCGCCTGCCAGAAGGATAGGGCGAGGGCCACCACCAGAATCACGCCGACCAGCGCGTCTTTCACCAGATAATTGAGCCCCATCAGGTTCAGACCATTATCAATAATGGCGAGGAACAACACGCCGCCCAGCGTGCCGGCGATGCTGACCCGGCCCAGACGGTTAAAGGCGGTGCCGATAAACACCGCCGCAATGGCGTCCATCAGATAAGACTGCCCGGCCAGCGGGGTAAATTGCCGCAGGTTGGCGGAGAGGATCACCCCGCCGACGGCGCAGAGGGCCGAGGCGGCCACCAGCACGCCGAGCATGGTCAGGCGATCGCGGATCCCGGCGATGCGCGCCGCTTCGCTGTTCTGACCGATGGCGCGGATATATTTGCCCCACAGGGTACGCTCAGTGACCAGCCAGGCCGCCAGCCACAGCGCCAGCACGATCGCGACCGGCGTGGGGATGCCGCCAAGGTTACCCACCGCCAGGTCGTGATACTCGGGGGCCATCCGCCGATAGGCTATCGCGCCGCCGCCATCGGTATAGATGCGTTCCGCGCTGCTGGCGATAAACCAGGTGCCGAGGGTGGCGAGGAAGGGGCGGATCCGGCAGATGAGGATCAGAAAAGCATTGAGCAGGCCAATCAGCACCCCGCCGAGCAGGGCGCAGCCCACCGCCGCCTGCCACGGCAGATGCCAGGTTTTCAGGGCGACGAGGGCGAAGGCGGCGCCAAAATCGAGCGCGACGCCTACCGACAGGTCAATCGCGCCCGCGCTGACGATCAGGGTCATCGCCATCGCCACAATCAGCAGGATCGCGCTGCCCTGCAGCAGGTTGGCCCAGTTATCCACGGTTAAAAATACCGGATTCGCCCAGCCGAACAGGGCAATGGCCAGCAGGGTGATGACGCCGAATCCGGCCCGCGACAGCCAGGCCAGCGGGCTGCTGACCGTCTGTTCCGCAGGCGCTGGGGTTTTCAGGGTGATTTGGCTCATGCCTCGCCTCCTTTGTGTCTGACCGCCGATGCCGCCAGCACCACCAGGATCAGGCCGCCTTTAATGGCGCCCATCCAGAAGATATTGACCCCCAGCAGGCCGAGCCCGTTAGAGAGGGCGTTAACCAGAATCGCCCCCAGCAGCGCGCCCCAGATGGTGACCACCCGACGACGCGAGAAGGCGGCGCCGATAAAGGTCGCCAGCACGGTTTCCAGCAGCAGCGGCGTGGCCGTTCCGCTGGAGCTGCCGGAGCCCTGGCTGAGCAGCGGCAGAATAGCCAGCCCGGCGGCGATGCCCGCTAACAGCCAGACCAGCAGGGTTAAGCGGCGCACGTTCAGGCCGCTCATCTGCGCCATATCGCGATTGCCGCCCACCGCCTGCACATGCTGGCCGAAGCGGGAGTGATGGAGCAGGAACTGGAACAGGATAAACACCCCCAGCAGATAGACCAGCGGCCAGGGCAGGCCCAGCACGCTGTTATCGCGAAAGGCGACCATCAGCGGATCGCTGACCGCGATGCGCCGCTGGCCGGTCAACAGGTCCGTCAGGCCGGTAAACGCCACCGAGGTCGAGAGGGTGGCCAGCAGCGGCGGCAGGCCGGCCGCCAGCACCAGGAAGCCGTTGATCGCCCCGCAGAGCAGGCAAACCGCCGCCAGCAGCGCCAGCAGCAGGAGATACGGCGTGTGCCATTCGGCCAGCCCAAGGCTGAGCAGCGCGACGCCGAGCACCGCGGTCGCCGGCAGGGAGAGGTCGATGCCGCCGGAGACCACGTCATCTCCGCCAACGGCGATGACGCAGACCAGGCCGAAACAGAGGATCGCCAGCGGAACGCTCTGGACCAGCATCAGGCTGATATTTTGCCAGCTGAGGAAGTAGGGAGACTGCACGCTCAGCCACACCAGCAGCGCCAGAAACAGGATCAGGGGGAATTTTTCAATAAGCGTCGCCAGGCCCGGACGGCTGCGACGCTGGATAGCGGTACTCATGGTGAAGGCTCCTGTCCGCCGTTGATCGCCACCAGCAGGGCGTCGAGGGTCAGCCCGCGGGTGGGCAGATTGGCCGCCAGCGCGCCGCGCCAGAGGACGAGGATCCGGTCGCATAGTCCGAGTAATTCGGTGGCGTCGCTGGAGGAGACCAGCACCGCCCGTCCTTGATCGGCCAGCTGGCGCGTACGTTGATAAATATCGCGGCGGGCGCCGATATCAACCCCAAGGGTGGGTTCATCGAGAATAAACAGCCGGGCATCGGTACCGAGCCAGCGGGCGAGGATCGCTTTTTGCTGGTTGCCGCCGCTCATGTAGCGTACCGGCAGGGCCGGGCGTCCCGGGCGGATAGCCAGCTGCGCTATCCAGTCGCGCGCTTTCTGCTCGGCAAGCCCCCGCCGCTCCCAGCCAAAGGTGGCGGTCTCGGGCAGCGAGGCGAGATTAATGTTGTCAGCGGTGGTGAAAGGCAGGATCAGCCCCTGATGACGGCGGTCACGCGGGACCAGCGCCATTCCGGCGCGGATCGCCTGCTTTGGCGTACGGATACGTCGCGGCTGACCGTCGAGATGGATCCTACCGCGCTCCGCCGGGCGTAAGCCGTAGAGTAAGTCAACCAGCACATCGCGCCCGGCGCCGAGCAGGCCGGCGACGCCGACGATCTCCCCCGGGTGAATATCAAAAGAGAGGTCCTGCAGCTGCCGTCCGTCGCTCAGCTGGCGCACCGAGAGTAATGGAGCCGCCCCGTTGTCTGCCGCCGGGCGCTGGCGCGGGGTATACAGCTGGTCGATTTCCCGGCCGACCATCATGGCGATCAGCGCCTCGGTATTCTGCAGCAGGTCGCGGTCCGGGTAGCCGACCACTTCCCCGTTGCGCAGCACGGTGCCGCGGTCGCAGAGCGTGGCTATCTCATTGAGGTAGTGGGAAATATACAGAATGGCAATGCCCTGGTCGCGCAGGCGCAGAATGGCGGAGGAGACCAGACTGGCCTCCTGGGCCTCGAGAGGGGCGGTGGGCTCGTCGAACACCACCAGCCGCGCCGCGCCGTCGATCAGCGCGCGGGCGATTTGCACCAGCTTGCGCTCGGCCAGGCTCAGATCCCGCACCAGGCGTTCGGGGTCGATCGCCAGCTGCCAGTTTTGCTGGAAAAATTGCGCCGTGGCGGCCCTCATTCGTCGGCGATCCAGCGCCCCCCAGCGGGTGCGATACTCCTGACCCAGAAACACCGATTCCGCGACGGTAAAGTGCGGGATCAGGTTGAGCTCCTGGTGGATCACGCGGATGCCGGCGGCTTCGATGGCTGCCGGGTTGCCGAGGGGCAGCGGGCGGCCGTCGAGGGTCGCGCTACCGCTGTCGGCCTGATAGACGCCGGCGAGGATTTTGATCAGCGTCGATTTACCGGCGCCGTTCTCGCCAATCAGGCCATGAATTTCCCCCGGATTGAGGCGCAGGGTAACCGCATTAAGCGCCGTTACGCTGGCAAAACGTTTGCCGATCTGGTCCATGACCAGACCCGCGGCGGGGCGCTCCCCGCCAGGGTGTTGATTTATCACTGCAGTTCGCCGTATCCCAACTGTTTATACACCGCTTTCGCTTCCTGCGGACCTTTCACCGGTATGACCGGGATAAAGGTTTGCACCGGCAGTTTCTGACCGGCAAAGTAGCGGGCCACGTTATCGGCGGAGGTCTGGCCGATCAGATGCGGCTGCTGCGCGACGTTAGCCACGAAGGGGCTGCCGGGCTCCGCCATGATCTCCAGTGTCTCCGGGCCGGCGTCGATGGCCGTCACTTTCACGTCCTTATCACGACCGGTCTCTTCCAGCGCCTGGACGATGCCGATGGCCGGTTGATCCCAGCAGGCGACATGGATGGCATCCAGTTTGCCTTTCGGATACTGGCTGAGTAATTCGAGGGTTTTCTTCCGCGCGTCTTCCGGCGAGTTGGCGAACTGTTCCGCGAGCTCAGGCTGGATAATATGAATATCCGGATAATCCTTAAGGACATATTTCCACTGATCGTAACGAATTCCGCAAATACGCAGCGCGCTGGAGAACGCGTTAAATACAGCCACATTACCTTTGCCGCCTAATTCGTCCGCCATGTAGCGACCGATGGTGGAGCCCAGAGTGTAGTTATCGGAGGTGGAATTGTTGACCGAATATTGTGAAACATGATCCACGGTGAATACCGGGATGCCGGCATCACGTAATGCTTTAAATTTGGGTTCGACGGCGCTGTCGCCGAGAATACTAATTACCGCGTCCACCTTGCGTGACAGTAAAATATCGTGATTATTGGCATGAACCTGATTATCCCGGCCGCCATCGACGCCAATGACTTTGCCCCCCAGCTTCTCCACTTCCTCTGTCGCGCCTTTAAAAGCCTCGCGATCCCAGAAATGCTGGGTGCCTACGACGGCAACGCCAATGGTTTTTCCCTGTAAGGAGAGGGCGTCAGCGGCGGTGACGCTCAGCGAAGCAAGGGAAAGCAGTCCCAGCGCGGCAGGCAATAATTTTCTCTTCTGCGACATTGTTATTATGATCCTGTGATGAAGGTGGTTGCGGACCGGTAGCATGACAAGAAGCACCTCGCCACCTCAAATACAAAATAAGTCTAAGTTATGCCGGCAATGTTATATCGCGGAAACGTCAGAGAAAAAGTTTATTTTGTCATGAAGAACCTGAAAATATTTCATGATGCCGGGTAGGCCTTTTTATTTTGTGGTTTTATTTTTGGTTTGTTCTGTGTTTATTTAGCGGATAAAGACAATTTTCTTAATATTATGAGTGCATGGGAAATACGGCCTCTACTGCGAAAAAGAGAAGATTGCGCGGGCTAACGCTTTTTTTAGCAGAGCAATATCTGGCCGGGTAAGCAATATTACCGCATTTCCCCGCTTTATTTTAACGAACCTTAGGCTGAGAAGAACGCGGGCGCTATGAAGAAACAGCATAATTATACGGTGATGCACTGGGGAACCTGGCAGGTGGAGAGCCGCGAGGGCGAGATCGTGGCGGTTAAGCCGGTGCCCTGGGATAAAAACCCCTCACGCATCGGTCAATCGCTCCCCGACGCGGTGACCAGCCAAACGCGCATTCGCCGCCCGGCGGTGCGCGCCGGCTATCTGCAGCATGGGCCGGCGTCACGAGAAGGGCGAGGCAAGGAGCCCTTTGTCGAAGTCAGCTGGGAGGTGGCCCTGGACCTGGTGGCTCGCGAGCTGCGCTCGGTCAAGGCGCGCTGCGGCAATGAGGCGATTTACGGCGGCTCCTACGGCTGGGCCAGCGCCGGGCGCTTTCACCATGCGCAAAGCCAGCTGCACCGTTTTCTTAAGGGCTTTGGCGGGTATACCGCCAGCACCAATACCTATAGCAGCGCCGCGGGCGAGCGCATTCTGCCGCATATTCTTGGGCCGCTGAGCCCGCTGCACCGTCAGCATACCCATTTTTCCGAGCTGGCGCGGGAGTGTCAGCTGTTTGTCGCGATTGGCGGTCTGCCGCTGCGCAATGCCCAGGTCAATGGCGGCGGCGCCAATGACCATATGCTGCCGTACTGGCTGGATAAGATGCAGGCCAACGGCACGCGGTTTATAAACATCAGTCCGGTGCGCAATGACCTCAGCGCGGTGGCCGACGCCGAGTGGCTGGCCATTCGGCCGGGCACCGATACCGCACTGCTGCTGGCGCTGAGCTATGTGCTGATCGTTGAGTCCCTCTACGACCGGGCGTTTGTCGCCAGCCATACCGTCGGGTTTGCCCCCTATCGCGCCTATCTGTTGGGCGAGCATGACGGCGTGGCGAAAACCCCGGCGTGGGCGGCGGCGATAACCGGCCTGGACGCGCAGCGCATCGCTGACCTGGCGCGGGAGATGGCCCGCCACCGGACGATGGTGAATATCTCCTGGTCTATCCAGCGCGCCCGTCAGGGGGAGCAGGCCTACTGGGCGACGGTGGCCCTGACCGCGCTGCTGGGACAGATCGGCACGCCCGGCGGCGGCCTCGGGTTTGGCTATGCCTGTACCAACCTGGCGGGCGCGGTGCGAAAAGCGTTTTCCGGCCCGCGCTTGCCCGCCGGGGAGAATGCAGTGGACAGCGTCATCCCGGTGGCGCGGCTGTCCGATATGCTGCTGCACCCGGGAGAAGCCTATGAGTTCGACGGTCAGCAGCTGCATTATCCCGACATCCGTCTGGTCTACTGGGCGGGAGGCAATGCGTTTCATCATCACCAGGATATTAACCGACTGTGCGAGGCCTGGCGCCGTCCGGAGACGGTGGTGGTGCATGAGCAGTACTGGACCGCGCAGGCCAAATTCTCCGACATCGTTCTGCCGGCTACCACCTCGCTGGAGCGAGAGGATATCGGCAGCGGCGGTCACGACGGGTTTATGATTGCCATGAGCGCGCAGATCCCGCCGGTGGGCGAGGCGCGTGATGATTACGCTATTTTCCTCGATCTTGCCGGGCGGTTGGGCTTCGGAGAACAGTTCAGCGAGGGGCGGGACGCCGGGCAGTGGCTGCGCCATCTCTATGAGGAGTCAAGACCGCGGGCGCAGGAGGAGGGCATTGCGCTGCCCTCGTTCGAAGTCTTCTGGCAGCAAGGGGTGCTGGAGTACAGCGCGCCGGCGCGGCCGCAGGTCTTTCTCGCCGATTTTCGCGCCGATCCGCAGCGCTATCCGCTTTCCACGCCCTCCGGCAAGATTGAACTCTTTTCCGCTACCGTCGCCGGGTTTGGCTATCGCGAATGCCCCGGCCATCCCTGGTGGGATGAGGAAGAGGCCGCCCGGCAGCGACAGGAGGCGGCGCGCTGGCCGCTTCATCTGCTCTCCAGTCAGCCGCGCGCCCGTCTGCACAGTCAGTACGACCACGGCAGCGTTAGCCGGGCGACGAAAATTGAGGGACGCGAGCCGTTGTGGATGCATCCGCAGGATGCGCAGGCAAGAGACATCCGCGAAGGCAGCGTGGTGAAAGTGTATAACGACCGTGGGGCGATTCTGGCGGGCGTGCACCTGAGCGAGCAGATTTTGCCGGGGGTGGTACAGATGTCCACCGGCGCCTGGTATGACCCTCTGGATCCGAATGAAAAAGGATCCCTCGATAAGCACGGTAATCCCAACGTGTTAACCGAGGATCGCGGCAGTTCGCGCCTGGGACAGGGCTGTAGCGCCCAGAGCTGTTGGGTGGAGATCGCCCCGTGGCGAGAGGAACTGCCGCCGATCACCGCCTTTGACCCGCCGAAGTTTATTGCGGTTTAGGTGTCAGGGATCGCCGGCGGCGGGTCGGCTATCCC
Organism: Klebsiella sp. JB_Kp004; assembly: GCF_040065795.1. NCBI lineage: Bacteria > Pseudomonadati > Pseudomonadota > Gammaproteobacteria > Enterobacterales > Enterobacteriaceae > Klebsiella > Klebsiella sp. JB_Kp004. Next base: position 22,904 of record NZ_JBEAKW010000038.1, read on the forward strand.
GGAGAAGGCGCGGTATGCGCCGCCTCCGGGAAAGCGCGCGTCAGGCGGTTTAAGACTGATGACAGGGCGACGTTACGCCAGCCGTGGGTAGGCGCTGGCGATATCGTCGCCGGTAAACTGGGCGATCCAGCCTTCCGGGTTATCAAAAATGCGAATGGCGGTAAAGTTCGGTTCTGAACCCATATCAAACCAGTGCGGAGTGTGGGCGGGAACCGAAATCAGATCGTTCTTTTCGCACAGCACCTGGAACACCTCGTCGCCAATGTGCAGGCAGAACAGGCCGGCGCCCTCGACAAAAAACCGGACCTCGTCTTCGCCATGAGTGTGTTCGTTCAGGAATTTTTCCCGCAGCGCCTCTTTCTGCGGGTTATCGGCGCGCAGGCTGATGACGTCCCAGCTCTGATAGCCCTTTTCGGCGACCAGTTTGTCAATCGCATGCTGGTAGGCGGCAATCACTGTTTCTGCGCTGGGGGCCGCGCCGAGATCGCGGTCAGCCTGCCAGCGCTCAAAACGGACGCCTTTGGCGTTAAGCTGCTCCTGAATCGCTTTGGCGTCGGTGCTGTGCCAGACCGGCGTTTGCGGATCTTTCACGGAAAAAAGGGTTAATGCGCTCATGCTGGGATCTGCTCCGGATGAATGTCGTCAAAACGCTGAACCTGAGGGTGGCGGCTTGCCGGGTCGCGGTCGCCGCGTACCAGCTGGACAGTGCGCAACCCCGCGGCTTCGGCGGCGTCGAGTTCCTGATGGATATCCGACAGGAACAGGATGGCTCCGGGGGCGTGGCCCAGGTGTTCAGCAATATTGCGGTAGGACTGCGCTTCGCGTTTGGCGCCTACCAGGGTATCGAAATAGCCCGTAAACAGATGAGTAATATCACCTTCATCGCTGTAGCCAAATAACAATTTCTGCGCTGCCACGGAGCCAGAAGAATATACATACAGATCAATGCCCTGTGCTTTCCATTTCTCCAGCGCCGGCAGCACGTCCGGGTAGAGATGGCCGGTAAAGTCGCCGTTGAGGTAGCCATCGCGCCAGATGATCCCCTGCAGCGCCTTCAGCGCAGTGGATTTCCGATCTTCGTCCATAAAAGCGAAGAGGGTAGCAATCAGGTCGGCGGTGCTGGCGGCGGGGGCGTCTGTCTCGCGGCGCAAGTTGTCGAGGATGGTTCTCACCGGTTCAGCGTGCTGTTGAGCGGTCACAAAGCCGGCCAGTCGTTCGCGGGCGTAGGGGAACAGCACGTTATGCACGAAGCGGATATCGCTGGTGGTGCCTTCTATGTCGGTCACGATGGCGCGGATCATGGTTTCTCCAGAGTGGGCGTAGCGTGGAATAACATTAGCATTTAGACGTCTAAGCGTCTTGATTGCCAAATATTAACATCGTGTTATAGTGGCTTCAACAACAGCATTACAATCGGTACAAAAAGAATGAGTAATAACCCATTGATTCCAGAGAGTAAACTCCCGTCACTTGGCACCACCATTTTTACCCAGATGAGCGCTCTCGCCCAGCAGCATCAGGCCATAAACCTGTCGCAGGGCTTTCCCGATTTCGACGGCCCGCGCTATCTTCAGGAGCGTCTGGCGTACCACGTGGCGCAGGGGGCGAATCAGTATGCCCCGATGACCGGCGTGCCGGCGCTGCGCGAGGCGATCGCTGACAAGACGGCGGAGCGGTATGGATATCGACCCGACGTCAACAGCGATATCACGGTCACCGCCGGGGCGACAGAGGCCCTGTTCGCGGCGATTACCGCTCTGGTGCGTCGCGGCGACGAGGTGGTCTGTTTCGATCCCAGCTACGACAGCTATGCCCCCGCGGTGGCGCTGGCCGGCGGCGAATTACGCCGTATTGCCCTTCAGCCGCCGCATTTTCGCGTCGACTGGCAGCAGTTTGCCGCGACGCTGAGCGACAAAACCCGGCTGGTGATCCTCAACACCCCGCACAACCCCTCGGCCACGGTCTGGCAACGCGAGGATTTTGCCGCCCTGTGGCAGGCGATTGCCGAACGCGAGATCTATGTTCTCAGCGACGAGGTCTATGAGCATATCAACTTTGCCGTAGACGGCCACGCCAGCGTGCTGGCGCATCCGCTATTGCGCGAGCGGGCGGTGGCGGTCTCTTCGTTTGGCAAAACGTTTCATATGACCGGCTGGAAGGTTGGCTACTGCGTGGCCCCGGCGGCCATCAGCGCGGAGCTGCGCAAGGTGCACCAGTATCTGACCTTCTCGGTAAATACCCCGGCGCAGCTGGCGATCGCCGACATGCTGCGCGAGGAGCCGGATCATTACCAAGAACTACCGGCCTTTTATCGTGAACGCCGCGATCTGTTTATTGAGGCGCTGCGCCCCAGCCGGCTGGAGCTCCTGCCCTGTGAGGGGACCTATTTCCTGCTGGCGGACTACAGCGCCATCTCCGACCTTGACGACGTCAGCTTCTGCCGCTGGCTGACGACCGAGGTTGGGGTGGCGGCGATCCCGCTCTCCGTCTTCTGCGCCGACCCGTTCCCGCACAAGCTGATCCGCTTGTGCTTCGCTAAACAACCGGAGACCCTGCTGGCCGCGGCGGCGCGTTTGTGCGAGCTGTAGTTACTTTATGGTCCACGCCTGAGAGAACTGGCGGTCGGCGAACATCTCTGCCAGGCCGCTAATTTGCTTCAGGCGCAGCACCTCATCGGCATCCATTCCCAGCTCTTTGCCGATCTTCTGCGGCGTCCAGCCGAGCCGGGTTAGCTCGCGGACAATATCTGACATGGCGTGGATTTGGTGGCGTCCGCGCGCCCGGTTGTGGCGTATTGTCGCTGCCATCAGCCCGTCGCGTGAGGCCTCTTCATTCGTCAGACAGGTGACCGGTAGATAGCCTTTCAGCTGTTTTTTCAGCGACGCTTTGCTGCAGGCCAGCTCATGGCGGTGAAAACCGTCGACAATCGCGTACCCCTGCGGTCCCTGCCTGATGACCACCACCGGCTGGGTAAAGCCATCGGCCTCCAGCGAGGTCTGCAGCAGGCGCTTCTCCGGCGGCGCCACGTTATTCGGGTTATAGTCGTTGGGGATAACCTGCTCCTGTTTGACCCACAGCACACAGTCAACGGGCTGCGAGCGGAAGGGGCTGTGTTGGTGGAGCACCTGGCGAAACGCGTTGATAGCCTCGATACGCGCTTCGTCATCCAGCGTTTGCAGGAAATCGTCCAACGCCTGCGTTAGTTGTTGTTGCATAATATCCCCCATTGTTGGCGATGTTTTTCCATACGTTTTCGGTAGCGCTGATAGTGGCTGCTTTTGGTTGGGCTGAAGGAGAGCTGGCGGCACCAGTAGTCATTGTTGAGTAGCACTTTGCAGATCCGTCGCCAGGAGGGGATATCTTTGGTGCCAACGTCCGCGGGCTGAGTATCGGGGATCTCTTCCATGCCTTTTTTCTGGTACCAGCGCAGGTAGACGGCGATCTTATTACGGTAATGCTCGGCGGTGGTTTCCGGCATGCTGTCGAGCAGAAACAGCGCATAGCTTTTCCATGTCAAATGGTCCGGTTTGTCGATTTTTCGGTGACCGTAGAATTGATTATCATGCCCGGCATAGACGCCGCCGCTGTGCGCGCCGCTCACCCGCTGGCACATCGCGGCCCAGCGCTCCGGCTCCAGCACATGGTACAGCCATAGCCCCTGGCGCTGCTCCGGACCGAAGGGTTCGCAGATGCGCATATAGCGCAGCGGCACACCGGCCTGATACATCAGATCGTACAGCGGGTTATAGGGCTGGCCGCTTTTAGCAAACCAGGTCCAGATATCGGCGGTTTTCCAGTCATAGAGCGGGTAGATGTACCAGGCGTGGCCGCCCGGCGCCGAGGTGGTCCACGGTTTATCGTCGGCGAAGCGCTGTTTTCGCTGAGAAGAGATGGTCATAAAGCGATTCAGCGACTCATCTGCCCGAATACCCACCAGCACGGCGGCGGGACGGCGCTGTGAAAACCACTCGGCAAAGTGGCTGACGAAGGCTTCAAAGCTCATCCCCGGCTGATAAAACGAAAAATAGCCCGGGTGGGTAATGGCCCAGGAGGGGGGCTGGCGGACCCAGGCGGTGCCGGGCTGCCAGCATTGCCATTGCGGCTTATACTGCGTCAGGGCATTTTGGGTAGTGAGCGGCAGGGCGACCCAGTAAAAGGTATCGATAACATCCTGATAGAGGGCGCGCAGTTTTTCACAGTGAGCGATGGTGCAGGAGAACTGCGCTTCCCAGTCAATAAACAGTACGCTGATTTTCTTACCCTGTAACCGCGCTGCCTGCGCGGTTAAATGGAGCATAACGGTAGAGTCTTTTCCGCCAGAGAAAGAGACGCAAATGCGTGAAAAATTATCCAGAACCCAATCGATCCGCTGCTCCGTCGCCTGCAGCACCGATTCCGGTAAGGGATATTTGATAAACGACATGACCATTAATCCTTTAATACTAGAGATTCCCGTTCGCTCAGTATAAACGATGATGCGTGGGAAATTAATGGTCGACTTTCCCTTCCCTTGGGGAGGGGCAATAAGTCGGATCGTTATTTGCTGTTATTGAGTAGGGGGCGTGATATCTCTCTGTCATTCATTAAAATGGTGATTAATTCAGATAAAAAATGATTTTCTGTAGATGATTGATGGTAGTTAATATATATCGTAATGTCTGGGAAAAGTTCATTTATATCGAGGACGTGAAGTTGCATGGCTGGCGAAATAAAATCATATAAATAGGACGGCAAGAAGCCAATCAGATCGGTTTTATTGATCATGTTAAGAATGGTCATAAAAGAGTCGCTGCGAAAGGCAATATTACGCGGATTTAGCCAGGGCGTGCTGCTTTGCTGAACGCGCTGAATAACGGGATCGTTGGTAATATAGTGGGTGAAAAACTCCTGCGCCAGCGCGTCAACTGACGTGAGCGCCTCGCGCCGCGGATGGTTCGTCCGACACACCGCGAGGGTCTGCACCGTCTGATAGGGCTGACAGATCGTGGCGCGGTTGGTTATCGGCATTCGGGTGAACACCAGGTCAGCCTGGCGATATGCCAGCAGCTCCTCAGCCGATTCGGTGGTGGTCAGGTTATGGTGCTCAATTTGCAAGTTGGCCTGATGACAAAGCTGGTTAATCATAAAGTGGCTGTTTACTGAACAGAACAGCGGGGGGCCATATATTACAATACGTTTACGTAAATCGGAGCGGTTATTGAGATTGATCGTTTTTTCCAGCTGCTCCAGATTTTGCTGCAGGTGGTAATGAAGATTCACGCAGGCGGTGGTGGGCGTCATTCCCTTCCCGACGCGCACAAATAGCGGATCGTCTAACTGCTGACGCAGACGCTGCAATGACTGACTTACCGCTGACGGGGTGATAAATAACATTGCCGCTGCTTTGCTGATGCTTAAGTGCTGATAGATACATTCAAAAATTACCAATAAATTTAGATCGAACTTTTTCAGATCGTAAAGATTTGCCATTAATACAGTCCTGTTAATTGCCAGTGTAAGTTAAAATATTTCTAACGATAATATCTTGAGTCTTAGTATTTGTGGTGTGAATTTAATTGTGGGCAAATAAAGTTAAGTTTTGCTTAATATATCTTACTATCGGTAGTGGCACCAGAGATCGGTTTCGCCAGGCGCCACACCGGGACGGAATTACTCTTTTTCACCCATCATAATAGACAGCTTCTCTTTATCCGGCAGGCCGACCACCTGCTGCAGCATATTATCCTTATTCATATAATAAATAGCTGGCGTGACGTTGGCCCCCAGATCGTCCATCAGCTGCTGGTTGACGTTGAGCATTTTCATCTTCTCCGGCGGGATAGCCTTCGGTATCGTCAGGGCCATTTTGCCGTTCGATTGTTCGTAATCGTGCCAGGTTTTCGCCGGATCTTTACTGGCGAGGATCGCCGCGGCGGTGGCCGGGCTCTCCGGCTTGATCACGCCCACCAGCAGGGTGCGGATCTGCACTTTACCGGCCTCCACCCAGGTACGGGACTGCTGCCAGAACTGTTTGCAGTAAGGGCAGAAGGGATCGGCAAAGACATACAGCACGATGGGGGCGTCCTTGTCGCCATCCTGCAGCCAGTGGGCGCTGGCCATCTTCTTCCACATCTCTTGTCCCGCCGGCGTGTAGAGCGCTTTTTGAAATAACTGCTCGCTGAGGTTGTTGCCGTTTTCGTCGTACATATAACCGGAAATGGCATGTTTGCCGTCAGGCGTGAGGTAGATGGCGACGCCCATATCCTGGTATTTCCCCAGCCAGCCCTTCATTCCCCCCGGCGCGTCAAAGGGTTTGATGATGGTAATGCCCTGTTTTTCAATTGCTTTTACCGGGGCGGGCAGTTCTTCCGCATAGCTACAAAAAGGCAAAAGGCTGAGCAACAGCAGACGTTTTAACATGAGTATTCCTTGTAAAATCAGCAGGAAAGGAAGAAACATTGCCAAACCTATTACAGTTATAGGCAGGATCAGCAGAACGACGGATTGCCCTTTCCTGGCGTGGGTGATGTAATCCTGGATGCTGTTACATTAAGGTAATGTAGAGCGCAACACATAGCCAGTCTGACTGGCGCTGAACCTACCTTCGGGTATTTCAGGTAACGGGGCCGCCTGAAAGGGTGGCCTTTTTACTTTTGTCGCGGCAAATGATGCGAAAAACAGCGAACTGCGCTGAACGCGTCGACAGGTTCACATAGTTGTCTTGTTCCGGTTGTTAGATAACGCTTATTGATTCGATAATGTAAACGCATTGGTCGGGTCAGGAAAAATTCGTTAACTTAGACCTCAACGAAAACACGGAGGAAGTATAGATGTCCTTAATTAACACCAAAATCAAACCGTTCAAAAACCAGGCATTCAAAAATGGTGAATTCATCGAAGTCACCGAGAAAGACACCGAAGGCCGCTGGAGCGTCTTCTTCTTCTATCCGGCTGACTTCACCTTCGTCTGCCCGACCGAACTGGGCGACGTGGCTGACCATTACGAAGAACTGCAGAAGCTGGGCGTAGACGTTTACTCTGTTTCTACCGATACCCACTTCACCCACAAAGCGTGGCACAGCAGCTCTGAAACCATCGCGAAAATCAAATACGCGATGATTGGCGACCCGACTGGCGCCCTGACCCGTAACTTCGACAACATGCGTGAAGATGAAGGTCTGGCTGACCGCGCCACCTTCGTGGTTGACCCGCAGGGTATCATCCAGGCGATCGAAGTTACCGCTGAAGGTATCGGCCGTGACGCGTCTGACCTGCTGCGTAAAATCAAAGCGGCGCAGTATGTTGCTTCCCACCCAGGCGAAGTGTGCCCGGCGAAATGGAAAGAAGGCGAAGCGACGCTGGCTCCATCTCTGGACCTGGTCGGCAAAATCTAATAATCACGGCGTCTTTCGCATCATAGCGGCGTTGGCTGCGCTTAATCAGCCCGGTCACTTACTCGTGTAAGCTCCCGGGGGTTCATAAGCTTGCCGCCTTGCTCTAACGCGAAATACTGGTGAATTAAAATTTCCGTCGTCTTTCACGCAATAGCTGCGTTGGCGTCGCCTGCTCACCCCGGTCGCTTACTTTAGTAAGCTCTCGGGGATTCTCAGGCTAGCCGCCTTGCTCTGACGCGAAATACTTTGGAAATTACTTCAGTCATGGGCGCACCTGCGCCCATTTCATTCCAACACCATGATGCAAGCGCATTCAGGCTGCCTGGACGAGGCCGCTTGCATGATGATGTTTTAAGCCCAGGAGATAACAATGCTCGACACCAACATGAAAACCCAGCTCAAGGCCTATCTTGAGAAGCTGACCAAGCCTGTTGAGCTGATTGCCACGCTGGATGACAGCGCTAAATCGGCAGAAATCAGGGAACTGCTGGCTGAAATTGCTGAACTGTCAGACAAAGTCACCTTTAAAGAAGACAACACGCTGGCGGTACGCAAGCCATCGTTTCTGATTGCTAACCCCGGTTCCGACCAGGGCCCACGCTTTGCGGGCTCCCCGCTGGGCCACGAGTTTACCTCGCTGGTGCTGGCGCTGCTGTGGACCGGCGGTCATCCGTCGAAAGAGGCCCAGTCTCTGCTGGAGCAGATCCGCGATATCGATGGCGACTTCGAGTTTGAAACCTACTACTCGCTCTCCTGCCATAACTGCCCGGACGTGGTCCAGGCGCTGAACCTGATGGCGGTGCTCAACCCGCGTATCAAACATACGGCGATTGACGGCGGGACGTTCCAGAATGAGATCACCGAGCGCAACGTGATGGGCGTGCCGGCGGTATTCATGAACGGCCAGGAGTTTGGTCAGGGGCGGATGACGCTGACGGAAATCGTCGCCAAAGTGGACACCGGTGCGGAAAAACGCGCAGCGGAAGAGCTGAATCAGCGTGACGCTTACGATGTGCTGATCGTCGGTTCCGGCCCGTCCGGCGCGGCGGCCGCGGTTTACTCTGCGCGTAAAGGGATTCGTACCGGCCTGATGGGCGAGCGCTTCGGCGGCCAGGTGCTGGATACCGTGGATATCGAAAACTACATTTCGGTGCCGAAAACCGAAGGCCAGAAGCTGGCCGGGGCCCTGAAAGCGCACGTTAGCGACTATAACGTCGATGTGATCGACTCCCAGAGCGCGACCAAACTGACGCCAGCGGCGACAGAGGGCGGCCTGCATCAGATCGAAACCGCCTCCGGCGCGGTGCTGAAGGCGCGCAGCGTCATCATTGCCACCGGGGCGAAATGGCGCAACATGAACGTGCCGGGCGAAGATCAGTATCGCACCAAGGGCGTAACCTACTGCCCGCACTGCGATGGCCCGCTGTTTAAAGGTAAGCGCGTGGCGGTGATCGGCGGGGGGAACTCCGGCGTGGAAGCCGCCATCGACCTGGCGGGCGTCGTGGAACACGTGACCCTGCTGGAATTCGCACCGGAGATGAAGGCCGACCAGGTGCTGCAGGATAAAGTCCGCAGTCTGAAGAATGTCGACATCATTCTCAATGCGCAGACCACGGAAGTGAAAGGCGACGGCAGCAAGGTCACCGGTCTGCAGTATCGTGACCGGGTGAGCGGCGATGAGCATCACGTCGCGCTGGCGGGCATCTTCGTGCAGATCGGCCTGCTGCCTAATACCACCTGGCTGGAAGGCGCGGTTGAGCGTAACCGCATGGGCGAGATCATCATCGATGCGAAGTGCGAAACCAACGTTAAAGGCGTATTCGCCGCCGGTGACTGCACCACCGTGCCGTACAAGCAGATTATCATCGCGGCAGGGGAGGGGGCGAAAGCGTCGCTGAGCGCCTTCGACTACCTGATTCGCACGAAAACCGCATAACAAGTCAGACAATAGACCTGCATAACAAAGAGGCTACCCAGGGGTAGCCTCTTTTTTTATGCGCTTTTCCTCAGCCTTACCTGACGACCATCACCGGGATATGGGCGTGACGGATGACGCTCGAGGCGTTGGAGCCCAACAGGTGGGTACTGATGGAGGGATTGCGTGAGCCAATCACCACCACGTCGGCGTTTATTTCGCTGGCCAGTTCGTTGACCATGTCGCGCACGCTGCCGAAACGCACATGCAGCTTGATCCGCGATGGGTCAATGCTGAAATGGCTGACCATGGTCTGCAGGCGGGTTTCCGCCTCGTGCTGCAGATGTTCCTCAAAACGCCGCAGGTCGGCGGTAAAACGGCTCATCGTGAAGCTCGCTGAACCGGGTAACACGTGGAGCAGATGGATCACCCCGTCCTGCTGGGCCAGAAACTCCGCATGCCGGACGGCTTTATCGCTCAGAGCCATCTCAAAGACATCAACCGGCATAATGATAGTCTTATACATATGCAATCCTCCTTGTTCGTTTGCGTCTATATCAACATATTATATGCGGATATTGTGTCATTCAGGTCGCAAAACTGTCAGTCAGGCAGGCGCAAAGCGTAAAAAAAGGTTAGCGGGGGGAAAGACAGCAGAAAGAGGATGTGTGGACATCCTCTGAATAAAGCGCGATACGCCTCAGGCAGCGGGGATTAACGGTGGAATTCGCCAGCGGCTTCCGGCTGGTACAGCAGCGCCAGCACTTCCAGGTGCGTCGACGCCCCGCCCGGCAGCTCCCAGTGAATGGTGCTGCCGACCTTGAGGCCGAGCAGCGCGGCGCCCACCGGCGCGAGGACGGAGAGCTGGCTGGCGCTGTCGGTCACCTGCGTCGGAAACACCAGCGTCCGCACGCGCTCTTCGCCGCTGGTCAAATCGCGGAATTTAACCGTACTGTTCATGGTGACGACATCGTGCGGCATCGCTTCCGGCGCCAGCATTTGCGCGCGGTCGAGCTCGTCGTTCAGGGCATCGGCAACCGGCGAGCTGGCGAAAGCCGGCTGCTCCAGCAGCCTGTCGATACGTTCGGCATCCAGTTCGTTAATGATGATTGCGGGTCTGGTCATTGCATACTCCATGTTATCCAGGAACCTGTCCGTAAAAGAAAACCCTCGCCGAAAAAGGCAAGGGTTAAGGTTCTCCCATCATACTGAGAGTTGCCGGCAGTTTGAAGTGATGAAACGCACAATCAGCGCGCAACGCCTCCGGCGAAGGACGTTTTCTGAACAGTATGCCGCGTTGCGCTAGTGGCCAACCTTATCGAGGATAAACTGCGCGCCGCAGTTACCCGGGTGAGGCTGGGGCAGAAAGGCGGAGGTGGCCAGTGGGGCGTTGATGGACGCGGCGTTGAGCGAGATTTGCATCTCGGTCAAATAGGCAGGATTACCGTTACAGGTTAATTTAAACGCCTTCACGCTCTGCGGACCCCAGGCGCGGGCCACGGCGGCGTCGAAGTCGGCCCGACTGACGGTTTGGCCATAGTGTTTGGCAAGGAAATCACCAACCGGGCTGCGCTTAATTTCCCCGTTCAGGCGCACCATGGCGCCAAAATAGCTGTCGGGATCGAAGCCGAAGCAGACGCCATGTTTGGCATATTCGTAACGTTCGAGGCAGGAGGTGCCGCCCGCGCCCGGCATTACGCTATTCAGTTTGTTGGCCATCTCCAGCGACAATCCCGTCTCCGCCGCCTGACATTTGCGGTTCGCTTTCACCTCCGGCATGTCGGGCAGCGGGCGCGTGGCGCAGCCGTAGCGCATCCAGCGTCGTTCATCCACTCCGCGCGCGGCAATGGACTTTGGCAGCCCGGGCCACAGACCGTGCACGGTCAGAAAATCGGCTTTATTCGCGGTTTCCTGCTGCAGGCGGCACTCTTCCGGTTCGTTGCGGTTACGGTCATACATGCTCTGACAGAATCCGGTTTGCCAGGAGAGGGCCAGGACATAGCGGTCAAAATCAGCGTATCGCGTCGCGGTGAGCGGTTCAGCGCCGGCCTGAGTGGCGGTAAGCACAAGGGCAAGCGCGGCGAATTCCTTCCTGAACATGTTTATTCCTGATTGTGGATGGCAAAAGATAACGGGGAGTTATTAAAGCATAAAAAAGGCGCCTGCTGGCGCCTTTTCACGTGGTTAGACCATTAGTGGACCGCGCTGCCCGGGACGAGGATCTCGGTCGCGACAATCACCACCAGCAGGCCAACCATCACCGGCACCGAGGTGCGTTTGACCACTTCGAACGGGGAGATCTTCGCCATCCCGGCGACGGCCACCACCACGCCGGAGACCGGCGAGATCGTGCGGCCAAGGTTAGAGGCCTGCAGCATCGGGATCGACAGATAGGCGGGATTGATGCCGGAGGAGTGCGCCAGCTTGGGGATCATCTCGACAAAGGCGTAGAACGGGGCATTGCCGGAGCCGGTGGTCATCGCCGCCAGCATGGTCAGGATCACCAGCACCAGCATCAGAATAATACTGGCCGAGCCGAAGGAAGTGGCGATGGAGATCAGACCGTTGATGAAGCCGATGGTGCTTAATCCCTGAGCAAAAACGCCGGCGGCGACCAGCAGCATCACCACCCCGGCGAAGGCGTCAGCCATCCCGCGGTAGGCGACTTCCAGTCCGCTGAAGACGTTTTTGGTGTTGAACCCGCGCAGGAATTCGAGGATCGCCGCCAGCAGCATGCAGCCGACGAGGATGGTAATAATGTGCAGTTCCGGCCCCCATTTGCCATCAAAGATCAGTACGCCAATAATCGGGGTAAACGGCAGGATGGCGTACAGCGCCGGGGCATTGGTGGTGATCTCGTTGACGTCGAGCATTTCGTGGGAAATGTTCTCTTTTTTATCCAGGTAGCGCTGCCAGAAGAAGTGGGCGATCGCCATGCAGATGATAGCGGCGATGGAGATCGGCAGCGTGGTCTTGAAGGCAAAGTCGATCAGCGGCATTTCGGCCGCTTTTGCCGCCAGCACGACGTCACCCGAGGTAGGCGAAAGGATAATCGCCGCCGGGGAGGCGCAGATGGCCGCCGCCGCACCGCGGCTGATACCAACGTTTACCATCACCGGGAACAGCGTCGCCATCAGCAGGACGCCGAGGCCGGTCGCGGAGGAGACGGCCAGCGACATCAGGCAGGCGACAAAGTAGGCGGCAATCATCAGCAGATAGGGCGAATTGATATAGCGCAATGGCTTTGAGGCTAATTTCACCACCATATCATTGGCGCCAATATGCGTCATATAGGTGGCGAAACCGCACAGCATCATGATCATCATACCCAAATCGCCGCCACGGCTCATGAGTAGAATCTTAATGTATTCAATAATGTCAGTGGCGGAGTAACCGGTGCCCTCGGTATTGCCTGGTAAGACTTTATGACCCAGCAGGGCGCTGACGATCAGCAATATTAAGCCGCCGACGAACAGCACGCCGGTGGCTGAATAGCCCTTAATGATATAGCGGGCGACGCCCACAATGACCGCAATCCCGATCAGGATCTCAACAAACGTCAGCATTCATTTCCCCTAAGCCCAAAGAATATGTAGTTAAAAAGCGCCACACCAAATTTTAATGTGCGAATGTGCCGAAAAAACGGACGAAACTCGCTGATGCAAATCAATAAAGCGATAAGAACTACGCCCCTCCCGTCCCGCCTGGATATAATCACCAGATGGATAGTTAAGCGGTTCTGATGGTCAGCGGGCGAAAATCAGGAGTTTGCCTTATTTCGTTCAACCTGTATTGAGACTATCTTTGCTATTTTAGGTGGCTTTTAAATGAAAGTGGTAATAGAAAAGTGTTGATGTTACGTCGTTTTTCATTGTTTTCTCTTGGTTTTTTAGGATGGTTATTGGTATCCGGAAACGCCAGCGCGTCGTTTTCATCGACCCTTAGCGAAGGTTACCATACCTTAAGTAATAACGTTGCGCAGACCTGGAATGAGCCGGAGCACTATGATCTGTACGTTCCAGCCATCACCTGGCACGCGCGCTTTGCTTATGATAAGGAAAAGACGGACAAGTATAATGAACGTCCGTGGGGGGCAGGCTTCGGCGTTTCGCGCTGGGATGAGAAAGGGAACTGGCACGGCCTGTACCTGATGGCGTTTAAAGACTCTTTCAATAAGTGGGAACCCATCGGCGGCTACGGTTGGGAGAAAACCTGGCGGCCGCTGACGGACCAGAACTTCCGCCTCGGTCTCGGCTATACCCTCGGGGTGACGGCGCGCGATAACTGGAACTACATCCCGATTCCGGTGATCTTGCCCTTAGCGTCAATAGGTTACGGTCCGGCAACGTTCCAGATGACCTATATTCCCGGTACCTACAATAACGGTAACGTTTACTTCGCCTGGGCTCGCATACAGTTTTAATTCGCTAAGTCTTAGCAATAAATGAGATAAGCGATGCGTCTTGTGGAAAAACAAGGACTAAAGCGTTACCCACTAAAAAAGATAGCGACTTTTATCACTTTTTAGCAAAGTTGCACTGGACAAAAGGTACCACAATTGGTGTACTGATACCCGACACAGCATTAGTGTCGATTTTTCATATAAAGGTAATTTTGATGTCTAAGATTAAAGGTAACGTTAAGTGGTTTAATGAGTCCAAAGGATTCGGTTTCATTACTCCGGAAGATGGCAGCAAAGATGTATTCGTACACTTCTCTGCAATCCAGTCCAACGGTTTCAAAACTCTGGCTGAAGGTCAGCGCGTAGAGTTCGAAATCACTAACGGTGCCAAAGGCCCTTCTGCTGCAAACGTAATCGCTCTGTAAGCAACGCGTCAGTAGAATATAAAAACCCGCTAATCAGCGGGTTTTTTTTTGCCTGTTGATTACGCCTTTAGCGGCTGGCGGCCTGCGAGAAGAGCCAGAAGGCGACAGCCGTCATGGTAAATGAGCCCAGCAAGTTCACCGCGACGTTGAGGAGCGCCCAGCTCACTCGCCCCTGCTGCAGAAGAAACACCACTTCCGCAGAGAAGGTGGAGAAGGTGGTCAACCCGCCGCAGAAACCTGTGGTGATCAGCAGTTTCCACATCGGGTCAATGCCGGTCAGTCTATTAAACCACGCCAGCCCGGCGCCGATCACAAAGGCGCCTAACAGGTTGGCAGTCAGTGTCCCAATCGGGATAGCATGGTGCACAGGATTGAGCTTCATGCCGAGCCACCAGCGCAAAACGCTGCCGGTGCCGCCGCCAATAAAAACGGCGCAAAGAAGTTGAAACACGGTCGTTTCCTGCTATTTGATGTAAGAGAGTGTCAAGTGTAGCGCGCAACGGGCGCAATTGGCTATTCATAACCTGACGGGAGAAAAACATGCGGGTAGCGGCAGGGCAGTTTATCGTCACGCCAGTATGGCGGACGAATGCGCAAACTTGTGTGGCGATGATGCAGCAGGCGGCGCGTGAAGGGGCGGCGCTGCTGGTGCTGCCGGAGGCGTTGCTGGCACGTGATGACAACGACCCGGATCTGTCGGTGAAATCGGCCCAAACGCTGGATGGAGAGTTTTTACAGCTGCTGCTGGCCGAGAGCGCGCGTAACGGCCTGACGACGATCCTGACGCTGCATGTGCCGTCGGGGGAGGGGAGAGCAACCAACACGCTGGTGGTATTGCGTAAAGGGAAGGTTATTGCCCATTATCACAAACTTCATTTATACGACGCCTTCGCAATGCAGGAGTCCCGGCGGGTGGATCCCGGCCGGCAAATCCCGCCGGTGATTGAAGTGGCGGGTTTCCGCGTTGGCCTGATGACCTGTTACGATCTGCGTTTTCCGGAGCTGGCGCTGTCGCTGGCGCTGAACGGGGCGCAGCTGCTGGTGCTGCCCACCGCATGGGTGAAAGGGCCGCAAAAAGAGCATCACTGGGCGACGCTGCTGGCGGCGCGCGCGCTGGACACGACCTGCTACGTCGTGGCGGCAGGCGAATGCGGGACGCGTAACATCGGGCAGAGCCGCATCGTCGATCCGCTGGGGACCACCGTGGCGGGCGCGGGGAGCGAGCCGCAGCTGATCTATGCCGATATTTCCGCAGACTACCTTGCGCGGGTTCGCGAGCGTTTGCCGGTGCTGCAGAACCGACGGTTTGCGTCACCGCAATTATTGTGACGTTTTTTTAAACAAGGCTTGATTCACCTTGTTACAGATTGCTATTGTGTCCGCGCGCCAAATACCCGTATTGTTTATCCCAATAATTCGCTGTGCACGTCAGGACGGACACCCCAGCGCTCACTCCCGGAGGGGAGGCCTCGGGCTGATTCACGCAGCCCACGCACAGGTGGATTACGATATGACGGATAAATGCGTGTATGATGGCTTATTCGCAGCTTGTATAGAGAAGAAGGTTAGCTATGGGTGAGATTAGTATTACCAAACTGCTGGTAGTCGCAGCACTGATTATCTTAGTGTTTGGTACCAAGAAATTACGTACGCTGGGCGGCGACCTGGGGTCGGCTATCAAGGGCTTTAAAAAAGCCATGAACGAAGATGACGATAGCGCGAAAAAAACCACCGCTGAAGACGAAGCACCGGCGCAGAAGCTCTCTCATAAAGAGTAATTCTCCGGCTGCGTCCCCTGGCGGGATGCGGGTGGTACGGCGAAGAGGCCGCGACGTTTGACGTTGCGGCCTTTGTCGTTTTTGTCGACGCCGTGCAGGAAAGATGCAACTAACTGTTACGGGAAGGCGAAGCGAATGAAGCGGAGAGCGCCGCTGCGCCAGGACGTGACGCAGCGGGAGAAGCGGCAGGTTATTTAACTTCCATCCCTTTAGCCTGCAGGTCGGCGTGATAGGAAGAGCGAACGAAGGGGCCGCAGGCGGCGTGGGTGAAGCCCATCGCCATGGCTTCCGCTTTCATCTCTTCAAACTCTTCCGGGCTCACGTAACGCTGCACTGGCAGGTGGTGACGGCTCGGCTGCAGATACTGGCCTAACGTCAGCATGGTGACGCCATGACGGCGCAGGTCGCGCATGACTTCGATGATCTCGTCGTTGGTTTCGCCCAGGCCCACCATCAGGCCGGATTTTGTCGGGATCTCCGGGTGCGCTTCTTTAAAACGCTCAAGCAGCTTCAGCGACCAGTTGTAATCCGCGCCCGGACGCACCTGACGATAGAGGCGCGGTACGTTTTCGAGGTTGTGGTTGAAGACGTCCGGCGGGGTCACCGTCAGAATATCCAGGGCGCGATCCATGCGGCCGCGGAAATCCGGGACCAGCGTTTCGATTTTAATCGTCGGGTTTTTCTCGCGAATGGCGCTGATGCAGTCGGCAAAATGCTGTGCGCCGCCATCGCGCAGGTCGTCACGGTCCACCGAAGTGACCACCACGTAGCGTAGCCCCATATCGGCGATAGTTTGCGCCAGCTTCTGTGGCTCGTTCGCATCTGGCGCGATCGGGCGGCCATGCGCCACGTCGCAGAATGGGCAACGGCGGGTACAGATCGCGCCGAGGATCATAAAGGTCGCGGTACCGTGGTTGAAGCACTCTGCAAGGTTCGGGCAGGAGGCCTCTTCGCACACGGAGTGCAGGCCGTTCTTACGCATCGCTGCTTTGATTCCCTGGATACGGGACGAGTCTGCCGGAAGTTTGATTTTCATCCATTCCGGTTTTCTGAGCAGAGCTTCACGCTCAGTTGCCACGTTCTTCACCGGGATAAGGGCCATTTTATCGGCGTCGCGGTACTTAACACCGCGTTCCATCACAATGGGTTTACTCATAGCGTGCGTGTTCCAGTTGCGAGTCACGAAGGAAAGCGAATTAATTCAATGAAATGTTGCAATTATCAACTATTTTTGAATCAAGAGCAGGCAGTATACCATTGAAAAGGGGCAGAAAGCAGCCTGCCTGCCCGGCAAATTGTAAAATAGTTGTTGTTTTATCCTTTTTCCCTTCCGTGCGCTACGCCTTGAACGTCTGGATCACGGTCTCAATGATCTCTTTCAGCAATGGCTCTTTCCCGCTCTGCTTATTGAAGTGCAGCGCAACATCAATCTGCTCTTCCCTCAGGGAGGGGAAGTCCAGGGTCTGCAGCGGCCAGAGACGGGATACCATGGCGAACAGGCGCTCGGTGGTCAGCCCCAGCATGTCGCTCTCGGCGATCATTGCCGCCTGGGTTAGCAGGTTGAAGGTGCTGAAACCGCAGCGGCGTTCGCCCATCTCCTCCTGCAGCCGACGGTGCAGCGTAGGGTAGCGCTGGCCTTCCGGCAGCAGCAGCGCAAATTCATACTTCGCGAGGGTAGTTTCATCCTGCGGACCGTCCAGCGCGGGATGCCCAGCGCGGCAGTACATCTGCACCCGTTCCTGATACAGCACGTGATGGCTTATCGCCTGGCCGCTGTGCAGATGGGTATCAATCAACAAATCCACCTGGCGCTGGTCGAGCTGCCGCGCGGCGTCGGTGAGGGCGATGTTGTGCAGCAGGATCTGCGGAAAGACCGGCTTCAGCGCGCTGGCCAGGCCAGGCATCAGCAGCGCCCCCATGGCTGGCGTGGTGGCGATAGTGATCACCCGCTGCTGATGCGGGCTGCCGGTGATATCCAGCGCGCTGAGGAAAGCCTCCATACCGCGGCTGATGTACTGGTGAAGATGGGTGGCATAGGCGGTGGGCGTTACGCCCTGGCCTTTACGGATAAACAGCGGATCGGGGAACAGCGCCCGCAGTTTGTTTATTGACTGGCTAATGGCCGACGGCGTGATATTGAGTATCTTCGCGGCATTGACGATACCTTTGTGTACGTACACGGCTTCGAAGATGGTCAACAGATTGAGGTCAATATTACGCAGGATGCGAAACATCTGACGGTCGTAACGTTCGTCCTGTCGGTCAGGAGATTCTGACGGCGGCGTATTCTCTGGCACGCGATGAGTCCGGTTGGGAATGATAGGCCAAGTATAGCGGCCCACCGCGTTGCCGTGCGTGACAATTGATTGCAAAAATAATGTGTTACTCGTTCAGCACCCCGCCGTCAGCGGGGCGCTGGTCTGCCCTTAACCCTGAGGAAGGTATTCGTGCGGGGGATTGTTCAGCAGCGCCAGCAGATGGGCTACCAGCCGCGGAGCGACCGTCTCCGGAGTGGCTTCCGGCTGCCACTGGCGAATTTGCGTCATCTCCATACCGGCATAGCCACAGGGGTTGATACGCAGAAACGGCGTCAGATCCATCGCGATATTGAGCGCCAGGCCGTGGAAAGAGCAGCCTTTGCGGATCCGCAGCCCCAGAGAGCATATTTTGCGATCGCCGACGTAGACGCCAGGGGCGTCGGCGCGTGGGTGCGACTCAATACCGTATTCGGCAAGGGTATTGACGACCGTTTGCTCCAGCAGCGTCACCAGTTCACGCACGCCCAGCTTGCGGCGCTTGAGGTTCAACAGGACGTACATTACCTGCTGTCCCGGGCCGTGATAGGTTACCTGGCCGCCGCGATCGCTCTGGATCACCGGAATATCACCGGGCACCAGCAGGTGTTCCGCTTTGCCGGCCTGACCCTGGGTGAAGACCGGGTGATGTTCCACCAGCCAGATCTCATCGAGGGTATCTTCAGCACGGGCGTCGGTAAATTCATGCATCGCCTGCGAGACGGGTTCGTAAGGTTGCAGGCCAAGCTGCCGGATTAGAATTTTATTGTGCTGCAAAACAACATCTCCGCCGGGAAGAGAGAATTCAGGTCGGGGAGTATATCACAGCCGTGCGGGAGGGAATGAGAAGACCCGGCACGGCGGCCGGGTCAGGGAAAAGGTTACAGCACCATCCGAACGATATCGATATTGCCTAACTCTTCGTACAGCGTTTCCACTTGTTCAATGTGAGTGGCGTTGATGGTGATGGAGACCGAGTGGTAGTTACCTTTGCTGCTCGGTTTTACTGACGGCGAGTAATCACCAGGCGCATGGCGCTGTACCACTTCCACCACCTGATCAACCAGCTCAGGCAACGCCTGCCCCATTACTTTGTAAGTAAATGGCGTAGGGAATTCAAGCAGTTCGTTAAGTTTGGTTTTCATGTCAGCTCCGGTGTTACGACAAAATAATAACTCCCACCAAGGGTGGGAGTTATCAGGTTACTTGGATGAATAGTATATGGGGATGGAAATCACACTTTCAAGTGTTCGATTTTTAACCAAACCAGTGGTGGAACATTAATTTAATGTAATCAATAATTTTACCGAAGAAATTACCTTCCGGAATTTCCTGCAGCACCACCAGCGGGCGCTGGTCAATGGTTTTACCATCCAGCTGGAAGTTAATGGTGCCGACGACCTGGTTTTTCTGCAGCGGGGCGTGCAGCTCAGTGTTATTCAGCACGTAGCTGGCTTTCAGATCTTTCATCCGGCCGCGCGGGATGGTCAGGTAGACGTCTTTATCCACCCCCAGCGAAGCGCGATCGCTGTCGCCGAACCAGGCCGGTTCGGATGCAAACTCTTTGCCGGCTTTAATTGGGTTGACGGTTTCGAAGAAGCGGAAGCCCCAGGTCAGCAGTTTTTTGCTTTCCGACTCACGCCCTTTGAACGTCCGGCCGCCCATTACCGCCGAGATCAGACGCATCTGCCCTTCGGTGGCGGAAGCGACAAGGTTGTAGCCCGCTTTGTCGGTGTGGCCGGTTTTGATGCCGTCGACGTTCAGGCTGTTATCCCACAGCAGGCCATTACGGTTCAGCTGGCGGATCCCGTTGAAAGTGAACTCTTTCTCACGATAGATGGAGTACTCGTTCGGCACGTCGCGGATCAGCGCCTGGCCAATCAGCGCCATGTCGCGCGCCGAGCTGAACTGGCCGTCAGCATCGAGGCCGTGAACAGTCTGGAAATGGGTGTTTTTCAGGCCGAGGGCGTTGACGTAGTTGTTCATCAGGCTGACGAAGGCGTCCTGGCTGCCGGCGACATAGTCGGCCATCGCCACGCAGGCATCGTTACCGGACTGCAGGTTGATACCGCGGATCAGCTGGGAAACCGGCACCTGCATCCCCGGCTTGAGGAACATCAGGGAAGAGCCTTTGAATACCGGGTTGCCGGTGGCCCAGGCGTCGTTGCCGACGGTGACCAGATCGGACTCTTTGAATTTGCCCGCTTTCATCGCCTGACCGATAACATAGCTGGTCATCATTTTGGTCAGACTGGCCGGGTCGCGGCGGGAGTCGGCGTTGTTTTCAGCCAGCACCTTGCCAGAGTTGTAATCGATAAGGATCCAGGATTCGGCGTCAATCTGCGGGGCGCCTGGGATCATCGTTTTGATATTCAGGTCATCGGCGCGGGCAGCGGAGGAGAGCGCTGCAACGGAGAGCGCCGTGATGAGTAAACGAGCGGTGAAAGAGGTCTTCATGGTCAGAACAACGGCATCCGTGATGGAGTTAAAAAAAGTGCCTTACTATAGCAAATGCTCTGCGGGCCAGCATCCGACATTGCGCATGAGTTTGTTAATGACTTTTACATGCGCAAGGTGAACGGCCTGCCCGCGGCCTTTAGTTGGCGCGAGTAATAAAGGACTGCAGCTGCGCTTCGCTTTGCAGGCGCTGCTGAACGGCGCTGGCCTGCGCCTTGTCGGCAAACGGCCCCAGCTGAATACGCCACACCGCGCCGTTTTGCATGACCCGGCCCGGCACAGAGAACTGCTGGCTCAGACGCTGCTGATACTGCTGCGCCCGCGCCTGGTCGCTCACTGCGCCCACCTGCACGACAAAGCTACCGCTGGCGCTGGAGGTGGCGGAAGACGAAGCGGCAACGGCGCCGGCGGCTGCGGCGGTGGCCGCTGCGGGCGCGACGCTACCCTGGATGGAGCCGGGCGCGGTCACCGGCGCTGCTGGCGTGGCGCCGGCGGCAGGTGCCGTCGCGGCGGCGGCCGCGGGTTCGCTGCTCTCCAGCACGCCGCTGTTCAGCGGCGTCGGGGCGCCGAGGAAACCGCCGCTGTTCACCGGTGCGCCAACGCTGTCTTCCGGCTTCAGCGTGCTGTTGCTGATCGGGCGAACGTCAGTGGGCGCGGGCTGGCTCATGCCAGCGGCGTCACCGCCGTCCAGATTCGGACGGGCGGGCAGGGCGTAAGTCTGTTTGGCGACGGTGGTACAAGCCATTCCCGGGCCGGAAAGCGAACCGTCAGGCGCGACGATGATCGGGTCGATACGCACTTTGGTGTTATTCGAGGTGTTCAGGCGGTCGGCGGACGCGCGGGAGAGCGAGATAACCCGATCGTTGCCGTAGGGACCGCGATCGTTAATCCGCACGACGATCATGCGCCCGTTGGCGAGGTTGGTGATCCGCGCATAGCTCGGGATCGGCAGCGTCGGGTGCGCCGCGGTCAACTGCGTCGGGTCGAAGGTTTCACCGCTGGCGGTCAGGTTGCTGTTGGGTTCTGCGTCATAGATCGCCGCGAAACCGGCCTGAGTAAAGTTTGCCGGATCCTGGACGATGTTGTAGCGCTTACCATCGCGCTCATAATCCTGATTCGCCGTCGCGTTCGGCGTTTCATACTGCGGATCGGCGCCGCTGATCTCAACCGTCGGGCCATTACAGACGGCCGGCTGTGGAGTACTGACCGTCTTTTGTTGCACGTCATCACTCGAACATGCCGCCAGCAGCCCCGCTGCTATGCAGATCCCCAGCCATTGCTTACGCATTGCGAACCCCTTTAAACGCTTTTCGACAACATTTTTCTGTGGGTATGGATCGACATCACGATACCAAACCCGGCCATCAATACGATCAGGGCGGAGCCCCCGTAGCTCACCAGCGGCAACGGTACGCCCACCACCGGTAAAATACCACTCACCATACCAATATTTACGAAGACATAAACGAATAAAATCAACATTAAACCACCGGCCATTACCCGGCCAAAGGTGGTTTGCGCCTGGGCGGCGATCCACAGTCCGCGCATGATCAGCAGAATATAGAGCGCCAGCAGGATCAGTACGCCAATCAGGCCCAGCTCTTCGGCGAGAACGGCGAAGATAAAGTCGGTATGGCGTTCCGGCAGAAACTCCAGCTGCGACTGGGTGCCGTGCAGCCAGCCTTTGCCGCGCAGACCGCCGGAGCCAATGGCAATTTTAGACTGAATAATGTGATATCCCGCGCCCAGCGGGTCGGTTTCCGGATCGAGCAGCATCATCACGCGCTGGCGCTGATAGTCGTGCATCAGGAAGAACCACAAAATCGGGATAAAGGCGGCGACCAGCACCACCGCGATGCCGATCAGGCGCCAGCTGAGGCCGGAGAGGAACAGCACAAACAGACCGGAGAGGGCGATCAGAATCGAGGTCCCGAGGTCAGGCTGCGCCGCCACCAGCAGCGTCGGCAGGAAGATCAGCACCAGGGCAATACCGGTATTCTTCAGCGAAGGCGGGCAGACGTCGCGGTTAATAAAGCGCGCCACCATCAGCGGCACGGCGATTTTTGCAATCTCCGACGGCTGAAAGCGGACGATACCGAGATCCAGCCAGCGCTGCGCCCCTTTGGAGATGGCGCCGAAGGCGTCGACGGCCACCAGCAGAATAATACAGAAAATATAGAGGTAGGGCGCCCAGCCCTCATAGACCCGCGGCGGGATCTGCGCCATGACGATCATGATCACCACGCCCATGGCGATCTGGCCGATTTTACGCTCCATCATGCCGACGTCCTGACCGCTGGCGCTCCAGATAACCAGCGCGCTGTAGGTCAGCAGCGCCAGCAGGATCAGCACCATAGTGGGGTCAAGATGGATCTTATCCCACAGCGATTTTTTGTTCGGATTATCCGTCATTATTGATCCTCCCCTGCGGTTACCGCCGGGTTTTCGCTTGGCAGCGTGGTGTTGTTATCGCCCAGCATGATGTGATCGAGGATTTGGCGCATAATCGTACCGACCGCCGGGCCGGCACCGCCGTTTTCCAGAATCATCGCCACGGCAACCTGCGGGTTGTTATAAGGCGCAAACGCCGTCATCAGTTTATGGTCACGCAGACGCTCAGAGATTCGGTGCGCGTTATAGGTTTCGTTGGCCTTCAGGCCGAACACCTGGGCGGTACCGGACTTGGCCGCGATTTTATACGGCGCGCTGGCGAAATATTTGTGCGCGGTGCCGTTGCCGCGGTTGGCCACGCCGAACATGCCGTCTTTGGCGATTTCCCAGTAGCCGGAATGGATGTCGCCTACCGGCGGCTCATGAGGCTGGACCCACGGAACGGGCTTGCCGTCTTCCACGGTGCTTTGCAGCAGGTGCGGTACTTTCACCACCCCGTCGTTAATCAGGATCATCAGCGCTTTGTTCATCTGGATCGGCGTGGCGGTCCAGTAACCCTGGCCGATGCCCACCGGAATGGTGTCCCCCTGGTACCAGGGTTTCTTAAAGCGTTTGAGCTTCCATTCGCGGGTAGGCATGTTGCCCGAGCGCTCTTCGGCGAGGTCGATACCGGTATAGTGGCCGTAGCCGAACTTGCTCATCCACTCCGAGAGGCGATCGATGCCCATGTCATAGGCGACCTGATAGAAATAGGTATCCGCTGACTCCTCCAGCGCTTTGGTGACGTTCAGGTGGCCGTGGCCCCATTTTTTCCAGTCACGATAGCGTTTTTCCGAGCCGGGCAGCTGCCACCAGCCCGGGTCGAACAGGCTGGTATTGCGCGTGATCACCCCGGCGCTCAGCGCCGAGACGGCGACGTACGGTTTGACCGTCGATGCCGGCGGATAGACCCCTTGCGTCGCACGGTTGACCAGCGGCGTGTTGGGATCGTTGAGCAGGCCGGAGTAATCTTTGCTGGAGATGCCGTCGACGAACAGGTTCGGGTCGTAGCTCGGCGTCGAAACCAGCGCCAGAATGGCGCCGGTACGCGGGTCGGTGACCACCACCGCGGCGCGGCTGCCGGCCAGCAGCGTTTCGATATACTGCTGTAGCTTGAGGTCGAGGGTGAGATAGATGTCGCGTCCGGCCTGCGGAGGCACCTCTTTGAGCTGACGAATAACGCGGCCGCGGTTGTTCACTTCAACCTCTTCGTAGCCGGTCTGACCGTGCAGGACGTCCTCGTAATAACGCTCAATACCCAGCTTACCGATGTCATGGGTCGAGGCGTAGTTGGCCAGTTTGCCCTCTTTATCGAGGCGGTCGACGTCTTTATCGTTAATTTTCGACACGTAGCCGATGACGTGCGTCAGCGCCGAGTTATAGGGGTAGTAACGGCGCTTGTAGCCTTTGACTTCCACGCCGGGAAAACGGTACTGGTTGACGGCAAAGCGGGCCACCTGCACTTCGCTGAGGTTGACCTTGACCGGAATCGAGGTAAAGCGATGGGAGCGGGCGCGCTCCTTTTTGAAACCGGCGATATCATCGTCGGTTAAATCGACGACGTCGCGTAGCGCATCCAGCGTCTGTTGCACGTTATCGACTTTCTCCGGCATCATCTCCAGCTGATAAATGGTGCGGTTAAGCGCCAGCGGGGTGCCGTTGCGATCGTAAATAATGCCGCGGCTCGGCGGGATCGGGACCAGCTTGATGCGGTTTTCGTTCGAGCGCGTCTGATAGTCGTCGAAGCGAACGATTTGCACATTGTACAGGTTGGCGATCAGAACGCCGGTAAGCAGCAAAATCCCCAAAAAAGCGACCAGCGCCCGGCGCACGAACAGCGAGGATTCAGCCGTATAGTCGCGGAAAGAATTCTGTAATTTCATTCGCTGCTCAGTCTACCCTGATCATCATTACTCACGGTGGTACGGATGGTTGGTGGTAATGCTCCACGCCCGATACAGGCTCTCGGCCACCAGTACGCGCACCAGCGGGTGAGGTAAGGTGAGGGTGGAGAGCGACCAACTCTGTTCCGCCGCTGCTTTACAGGCTGGAGAGAGGCCTTCCGGGCCGCCGACCAGCAAACTGACGTCGCGCCCGTCCTGTTTCCAGCGTTCCAGTTCGCGCGCCAGCTGCGGCGTATCCCATGGTTTACCCGGAATATCCAGGGTCACGATGCGGTTTTTACCGGCAGCGGCTAACATCATCTCGCCCTCTTTTTCGAGGATGCGCTTGATATCAGCGTTCTTGCCGCGCTTACCGGCGGGGATCTCCACCAGTTCGAACGGCATATCTTTGGGAAAACGGCGCAGATACTCGCTAAAGCCGGTCTGTACCCAGTCCGGCATTTTGGTGCCAACGGCCACCAGCTGCAACTTCACGCATTAACTCCAGAGTTTTTCCAGCTCGTACAGACGACGGCTCTCTTCCTGCATGACGTGAACCATCACGTCGCCGAGGTCGACGACGATCCAGTCGGCGGCGGCTTCCCCTTCAACGCCCAGCGGCAGCAAGCCGGCGGCGCGGGATTCCTGGACCACGTGGTCGGCGATGGACATCACATGACGCGTGGAGGTGCCGGTGCAGATAATCATGCAATCGGTGATGCTGGATTTGCCATGTACATCAATGGCAACGATGTCCTGACCTTTCAGGTCATCAATTTTGTCGATAACAAAATCCTGGAGTGCTTTACCCTGCAAGTGTTCCCCCTGGGTGCGTGAAGATTGATAATCATAAAGAGCCTGACAGTATACCTGAACTAATGAAAAAGTCGGGTGAAATGTCTGTCGGCAGGCGTTCGCGGCGGAGTATCATCCCATCCCTCGCCGAGGATTGCATCGCCATTTTTGTAAAACAATTTCTGCAAACCTGCTTTGGCGGATGCTGCCTGGCAGCGGAGAATAGCAGCCTGCTCTGGCCTGTCAATGGTTCGGCGGGAATTCTTCTTGCGGCTGCCAGACGGCCTGGCTATTTAATACCCGCAGGGTGGTGAAATCGTCGCGAATGTCGAGGAGACTCCAGGCGCCATGGGCTATCGGAAAGTGCCACATCGCCGCGGCGGGCATCTGCAACAGCAGGGCGATCAGCAGGCTCAGGACGCCCTGATGGCCGACGATCAGCAGGTGGTCAAGATGGCGGCAGTCGGTCAGCGTGGGGGTAAACTCGCTGACGCGGCGGGCAAAACGCTGAAAGCTTTCGCCGTTGGTCGGGGCCGCGTGCTGCCAGTCAGCGCACCATGCGGCATAGTTTTCCGCATCTTCTCGCTGGAGGTCGCGATGATGGCGCATCTCCCAGTCGCCGAAAAACATCTCATTGAGCGCGGCATGGCATTCGCGCGGGATAGCGCGATCGCCAAGCAGCAGATCGGCCGTTGTCCCGGTCCGCGCCAGCTCGCTGCAGAAGACTTTATCGAAAGGCACCGCGCGCAGTCGTTCACCGAGCGCTCGCGCCTGAGCGACGCCGCGCGGCGTCAGAGGCGTGGGGGCGTGGCCGCTATATAACCCGGCAACGTTGGCTTCGGTTTCGCCATGGCGTACTAACCACAATTTCATGAACAGGCTCTGACAGGCGATGGAGAGGTGGCGTTACGATAGCGCTTTTTTCGCGCCAGGCCCAGCCCGGGGTCAGCAATAGAGACCCTGCTCGCGGATGTAGTCCAGCACCGCGGCCGGCAGCATCTCGGCGCAGGACTCGCCGCGCTCAAGGCGCTGGCGAATGATCGTCGCCGAAATATCGAACCACGGGGTCTCAGCCAGGTAGATCACGCCGGAAGGGCGGTGATGCAAAGACTCCACGTCGTGGGTTAAATGGCGATCCAGCCAGCGCTGATCGGCCTCATGGGCCATGGTCAGCGGGTAACCCGGCCGGCGGCAGACAATCAGGTGGACATTGTCGAGGATGGTTTCATAGTTATGCCAGGTGGGAAAGGTGAGCAGCGAATCCTGGCCAATGATAAACGCCAGCGGCTTGTGCGGCCCCTGCTCCTGGCGCCACTCCTGCAGCGTTTGCGCCGTCCAGGAGGGGGTATCGCGCCGCAGTTCGCGTTCATCGAGCGTGAACAGCGGCTTATCGGCAATCGCCAGCTTCAGCATGTGCACGCGCTGGGCGCTGGTGGCTTCCGGCTGGGGACGATGCGGCGGGACGTTATTAGGCATGATGATGACCTTGCTCAGGCCAATCTGATTCGCCAGGATCTCGACCGGCTTGAGGTGACCATAATGCACCGGATCGAAGGTGCCGCCATAGATTGCCTGTAAGTGAGTCATATCAACCATCAATAAAAACGTCCGCCAGGGCTTTGTGGCAGAGCAACAACGAAAGACTTTCCAGTTCGGGCCAGACGTCGTACCCGTAATCCTGTTTAAAGGTCAGTTCCGCGCGGGTCAGAAGGGTCACCGCCTGGCGCAGCTGTTCGCCGCTGAGTCGGGCGAGGGCGTCGCTGAGCAGCTGACGGCGGTTTTGCCAGACCCGATGTTTATCAAACAGCGAACGCAGCGGCGTCTGTGCCGACTGGCGCTTGAGGGTGACCAGCAGCAGCAGCTCCCGCTGTAGCGTACGCAGCAGGATCGCCGGCTCGCAGCCTTCAAGACGGAGCTGCTGCAGAACGTGCAGCACGCGCTTACTTTTGCCTGCCAGCAGGGCATCGACCCAATGGTAAGGGGTAAAGTGCGCGGCATCGTTCACCGCCTGCTCAACGCGGGGCAGGGTCAGCTTACCGTCCGGCCAGAGCAGCGCCAGACGCTCCAGCGCCTGCGCCAGCGCCAGCAGATTGCCTTCGTAACAGTAGCACAGCAGCTGGCTGGCCGCGTCGTCGAGCTGCAGCTGATGCTGTTTGGCCCGCGCGGCCAGCCAGCGCGGCAGCTGCGCGTATTCCGGCGTCTGGCAGCTGACCTGGACGGCGCGCTGAGCCAGCGCGGTGAGCCACGCGGCATTCTCCTGGGCTTTGGTCAACTTACTGCCGCGAACGATCAGCAGCAGGTCGTCGTGCAGCAGACCGACCAGCGTCGCCAGCTGTTCGTTGATCGCCGCGTTGGGGCCGTTTTCCGGCAGGATCAACAGCAGGGTTTGCCGGCTGGCAAACAGGCTCATCGCCTGGCTTAAGGCGAAAAGCGCCTGCCAGTCGGTGCTGTTATCGATAGTGAAGGTGTGGTGTTCGGTAAAGCCCTGCGCGGCAGCGGCTTCGCGAATAGCGTCCTGGCTTTCCTGCAACAGCAGAGGATCGTTGCCAAGCAGCAGATAGGCCGCGCGCAGCCCTTCAGTGAGCTGCGCGCGGAGCTGTTCCGGGTACAACCGAATCATCATTGACCCAGCGTGGTGGAGACGCGGTTACCCGAGGACGCCGGCGCGGTGCTGCCCGCGACCGGTTTTTCTTCCTGCTGGGTGGCTTCAACATCCGCTACCTGAACGCTTGGCAGTTTACGAATCAGCTGTTCCGCCGCTTTATCGTACATTTCCTGGATAATCATATCCTGCTCGGCGTCTTTGGCTAGCGCCGCCTGCGGGTTATCAAAGAACGAACGATAGACCTTGGTGGTTATCGGATAGATATCGTGACCCGGGATCAGGACGCTGGCATGAACGGTCATGACCATCTGATATTCCGCCGTACGACCGTCCTGGAACACCGATGCCGTATCTTTCTGAATCGACGATCCATCGAGGCGCAGAGAAGGGACATCTTTACGCAGCGTGCTGGCGTCGATCAGTTCCACGCCGTTAAGACGCAGCTGATTACGCACCGCGCGGCTTAACGGCCCGTTCGGATCGCTCGACTGGAAGATCATGGTTTTCATGGTGGTGGGCACCTTGGTAGTGCTACGCAGATGCCAGCCACAGCCGGCGGTGGCAAGCACCGCCAGAGATAACAACATTGTTACCAGATATCGCACGCTTCCTCCCGCGCTTAGCCAACGACCAGATTGAGCAGTTTACCCGGAACGTAAATCACTTTACGCACGGTTTTGCCGTCGAGATACTTCGCCACCAGATGCTCCTGGCCGGCGCGCTCGCGGACCTGCTCTTCAGTTGCGTCTACCGCAACGGTAATTTTACCACGAACTTTGCCGTTGACCTGGACGACGACGAGGGTGCTGTCTTCCACCATCGCGCTTTCATCTGCCACCGGCCACGGCGCGTTGTCGATATCGCCTTCACCGTTCAGCTCACGCCACAGGGTGAAGCTGGCGTGCGGGGTGAACGGGTTGAGCATACGCACGACCGCCAGCAGGGCTTCCTGCATCAGAGCGCGATCCTGCTCATCTTCCTGCGGCGCTTTCGCCAGCTTGTTCATCAGCTCCATGATCGCCGCGATGGCGGTGTTGAAGGTCTGACGACGACCGATGTCATCGGTCACTTTGGCGATGGTTTTGTGGATATCGCGACGCAGCGCTTTCTGATCTTCACTCAGCGCCGCCACGTTCAGGGCCGCAACGTCCCCTTTGGTGGTGTGTTCGTAGACCAGCTTCCAGACGCGTTTCAGGAAGCGGTTCGCCCCTTCGACGCCAGATTCCTGCCACTCGAGGGTCATATCCGCCGGGGAGGCGAACATCATGAACAGACGCACGGTATCCGCGCCGTAGCGCTCAACCATGACCTGCGGGTCGATGCCGTTGTTTTTCGACTTGGACATCTTGCTCATGCCGGTGTACACCAGCTCGTGGCCCGCCGCGTCTTTCGCTTTCACTATACGGCCTTTTTCGTCACGTTCGACGATGGCGTCAACCGGGGAGACCCAGTTACGTTCGCCGTTTTCGCCTACGTAGTAGAAAGCGTCAGCCAGCACCATGCCCTGGCACAGCAGCTGTTTCGCCGGCTCATCGGAGTTGACCATGCCCGCGTCGCGCATCAGTTTGTGGAAGAAGCGGAAGTAGAGCAGGTGCATGATCGCGTGTTCGATACCGCCGATGTAGATATCGACCGGCAGCCAGTAGTTGGCCGCTTGCGAATCCAGCATCCCTTCCTGATACTGCGGGCAGGTGTAGCGCGCATAGTACCAGGAGGATTCCATAAAGGTGTCAAAGGTGTCGGTTTCGCGCAGCGCCGGCTGGCCGTTAACCGTGGTCTTGGCCCATTCAGGATCGGCTTTGATCGGGCTGGTGATGCCGTCCATGACCACGTCTTCCGGCAGGATCACCGGCAGTTGATCTTCCGGGGTCGGCAGCACGGTGCCGTCTTCCAGGGTGACCATCGGGATCGGCGCGCCCCAGTAGCGCTGACGGGAGACGCCCCAGTCGCGCAGGCGGTAGTTAATTTTACGCTCGCCGACGCCCATGGCTGCCAGTTTGTCGGCAATGGCGTTGAAGCCCGCTTCATAATCGAGGCCGCTGAACTCGCCGGAGTTAAACAGGACGCCTTTCTCGGTCAGCGCCTGCTCCGAGAGATCTGGCTCAGAACCGTCGGAGGCGAGGATCACCGGCTTGATGTTCAGCCCGTATTTGCTGGCGAACTCGTAGTCGCGCTGGTCGTGACCCGGAACGGCCATCACCGCGCCGGTGCCGTACTCCATCAGCACGAAGTTAGCCGCCCATACCGGAATTTCTTCGCCGGTCAGCGGGTGGATAGCTTTAAAGCCGGTATCGACGCCTTTTTTCTCCATCGTCGCCATGTCGGCTTCCGCCACTTTGGTGTTGCGGCATTCGTCGATAAAGGTGGCCAGTGCCGGATTGTTGGCCGCAGCCTGCTGCGCCAGCGGGTGACCCGCAGCGACCGCCAGGTAGGTACAGCCCATAAAGGTGTCCGGGCGAGTGGTGTAGACGGTCAGCTTGTCGGCGTAATGGTTAACGTCAAAGGAGATTTCCACCCCTTCAGAACGGCCGATCCAGTTGCGCTGCATGGTCTTCACGGTGTCCGGCCAGTGGTCCAGCTTATCCAGATCGTTCAACAGCTCATCGGCGTAGGCGGTGATTTTAATAAACCACTGCGGGATCTCTTTACGCTCGACTTTGGTGTCGCAGCGCCAGCAGCAGCCGTCGATAACCTGCTCGTTGGCCAGTACGGTCTGGTCGTTCGGGCACCAGTTCACCGCGGAGGTTTTTTTGTACACCAGGCCTTTTTTGTACAGCTCGGTGAAGAACTTCTGCTCCCAGCGGTAGTATTCCGGAGTGCAGGTCGCCAGCTCGCGGCTCCAGTCATAGCCGAAGCCCAGCATTTTGAGCTGGTTTTTCATGTAGGCGATGTTGTCGTAGGTCCACGGCGCTGGCGCGGTGTTGTTTTTTACCGCCGCGCCTTCCGCAGGCAGACCGAACGCATCCCAGCCAATTGGCTGCAGGACGTTTTTACCCAGCATACGCTGATAGCGGGCAATCACGTCGCCGATGGTGTAGTTACGCACGTGACCCATGTGTAGTCGACCAGAAGGATAAGGAAGCATCGACAGGCAGTAATACTTCTCTTTGCTCTCGTCTTCAGTTACTTCAAATGTACGATTTTCGTCCCAGTGAAGCTGGACTTTCGATTCTATCTCTTCCGGGCGGTATTGCTCTTGCATGGCAGCCAGTGGTCCTGTTTTCAATACAGCTACAAAATGTAGCCAATGGATGTGTTATTTCAGATCGGCATAGCATAGCCCAAACGCCAACGTCAAAACAGCTTTTCGCACATCAACATCGGCAAAAGCTGGGCAGATTATTTCGCAAGTCTGTGGCTTGTCAGACACAGCGGGAGAGGAATAAGGTCTATTATCAGAAGACGTTAACCACACCGGAGGCGAAATGATGAACAAGGTTGCTCAATATTACCGTGAACTGGTCTCCTCGCTCAGCGAACGGCTCCGCCATGGAGAGCGCGATATTGACGCGCTGGTGACGCAGGCACGCGATAAAATTGTCCGCGCCGGCGATCTGACGCAGAGCGAGATTGAGTCGGTGATAGCCGCGGTCAAGCGCGATCTTGAGGAGTTTGCCCGCAGCTACGAAGAGAGTCATGAAGACGAGAGCGACAGCGTGTTTATGCGGGTGATCAAAGAGAGCCTGTGGCAGGAGCTGGCCGATATCACTGACAAAACCCAGCTTGAGTGGCGGGAGGTTTTTCAGGATCTGAATCACCACGGCGTATACCACAGCGGCGAAGTGGTCGGTTTAGGTAACCTGGTGTGTGAGAAGTGTCACTATCACCTGGCGGTGTATACCCCGGATGTGCTACCGCGCTGTCCGAAGTGCGGCCACGATCAGTTCCAGCGTCGCCCGTTTGAGCCCTGATCGATCGGGCCCGGTGCTGAATGATTGCGCCGGGCCGGTGTAAAAATAATTAATGATAAATTTATTGGACAATATAAGTTATATATTGGCTTGCATTTTAAAAATATGCTGTTCGTCCTTTTTATCTCTTCTGGCTTGATACTTATTCTTTTTTCACTAAGTTACGACTTATCCTGAAGCATGACATGCAGCACATCGCAGGTATCATGGCATATTCTCTTGGCAAAATTAATTTGCAATAAGATGCTGGCGATCGCTTGCTAAAGGTGGGTGGGCTCCGCCTGATGCAAGGCGTTGTCAGTAGTGGTTAATCATTGGCGATGCGCTGTCACCAGCGCATCGCTTATTTTTAGCGAATAGTATTTATTTCAGCATATTTATACTGCTGTTTCCCGCCCATGTCAGAGGCGTAGTTATGATAAGAATTGAGGACCAGTTTGTTAGCGGAAATAGAACCTTTACCGCAGGTTTCCAGGTTCAAAAAGCCGCAGCGGTAGCCGCCATTTTTGACATTCCTGGTAGTCATTGTCAAGGTGCCATTAGCTTTAATTTGGTAGCGGTTAGTGATGTCTGCACTATTTCGTGTATACAGCGTCATATCATTGTTCGCATAAAGCAGACCATCATTAAGAATACCGTTGTTTGCGCTGATGCTGGTATTGTTCCCATCTATTGTGGCCCTGTTGCGTAGGTAGTTACTCTCGATATTCAGCGAACCACCGTAAATATAATAAGCGTTGTATATGACATCACTTTTAATCGTAAGCGAATTACTGCCAACAAGGTTACCTTCCTGCTCCAATTTTCCGTTAGTGGTAATCGTTACGTCATTGCCGGAAATTCGCCCTGAGTTATATATTTTCCCCGTATTGATTTTGTCATCCTTTACAGATTTCACGTTGAGGTTGGAGTAGCCCAAAATATTTCCGGTAACGTTGAGGCTATCGCCGCTGAAGGAAATGTTCGTGGCATTGCCCCGGATTGAACCTCCGTTATCGATATTTTTGGCGGACACATCTAACTGGCCTTCGGAGCCGATATATGAGCCATAGCGGGTGGTGATATTGCCTGTGCTGGCCACGGATAATGCTTCAGTTCCGCTAATGTTGCCTGTATTAACAAGGTTACCCGTCGAGCCAATAGCTAGCGTCTGGCTGCTGGCAATAGTGCCTTCATTGGTCAACGCGCCCATGCTATTTAGCTGTGTAGCGTAGGCTTTGCTATTGATCGAACCCGTATTTTTCATGTCGCCGACTGATATCATAGACGCCATAATGCCGTTCCCGTTGATAGCCCCTTCATTAACCAGAGAACCAAAGCTGGTCATGGCGAGCGCGGTATTTGTCGTAATGGTACCTTTATTTCGCACGCCAAGACCTAAAGTATTACCCACCATACTAATACTATTGGCCTTAATTCCGCCCAGTTTACTGATATCAATGCTGTATTCCGGTGTAAGCATCTGCTTAACCGTCGCCGTTTTCCCCAGGGAAGCTATTTTCCCGGTGTTGTTGTCAAACGTGAAGTTACCCGCGCCTAATGTAGCATTGGCGGCGGCCACGGTGCCGTTAATCGCAATGGCATCCGCAAGCAGGGCGGCATAGTTAGTTGAGGCATTCATACCTTTATCACCGATGGTGATTTTCCCTTGCGTGACCGTGTAGCTCTCAATTGCGCCGGTATCGCTCAGGTTGACCTGACCCGTGGTGAGTACCGCTTTGTTGGTGTTGATAAAGCTGCACCCGGAGCAGGTGATGCCGTTGGGGTTAGCGATAACGACATCGGCTTTTTGCCCGTTGACTTCGATAAAGCCCTGCAGGTTACTCATTTTATTCGAGGTCACTTCATTTAAAATCACGGAAGCGCTGCCGTTGGTGAGGTTGTTATTTTTTGCGATGTTACCGTGAGTGCTATGGTTCACGTCGCTGGCGCTGTTGTTTAAAATAGTGCCGTTAGGACCGACGTTGAATTCGCGATATAAGTTATGCGAGACGCCTGCGGCATTAGGCGCTTCGATATCAATAACATTTACCCCTGACCTATGCGTATAGCTTGACGGATCGGCATAAACAACGGATGAACTTAGCGCTGCAGCCAGCGCAACATATGAAACCTTAAATTTAAACATGTAATTTATTCCTTTAAATATGAAAAAATGAATCAGTAAATTGCAGTAATGTGCTGATGAAAACTAATACCTCCACTGTAATGAAAAACCCATATTCATGGCATCGCTATGAAAGTCATCAGGTTTACTGACAGGCGTGCCGATAAAAAAGTCATATTGCGTAGACGCTATTTCTCCGCGAATACCGCCGACCGCGCCTGAAAGGCTTTTTCCCTGCCGGGCGCGCTCGGTACCAATGATCCTGCCGAAGTCAAAGCCAAGATATACCTGCCGGTCGGGGGTGGGAATATTCCAGCTAAAATCATTGCGCCAGTACCAGCCCTGATTGGCCGAAAGCGTATTTTCACCGTCAAAGCCGCGAACCGTCCAGCGATTGCCGATATTAAACTGGTTGTCCGAAGATAATATATCCGGGCTGAACTGGGCATGGAAACGCGGCATCCAGTTAAACTTATCGCCGGTTGCGGCAAACTGCACCAAGGCCTGTATATCGGCGTGAACAATGCGCGATTGATGGCTATATAAACCGCCTTTTTCCTCGGGGGTGGGGACGGAGCTCAGCCACGGCAGGCTGCGCTGAACGCCCAGGCTGGCGTCGATAATTTTCCTGTTGAAATAGTGCTGATGGCGCACGGTAAATTCCCAGACCGGATTTTGTTTACGCATCACATACAGCTCATCGCCGCCAAAGAAATAGTGCGAACTGCTCTTCGCTATGCGCAGATCGGCGGTCGTTTTTTGTTGTCGGGTATGCGAAAGCAGGCGGCTAACGGTCGCGCTGTAATAACGGTTTTTACTTTTATAGTCGATGCTTGACCATCTTCCTTTAAACTGCTGGCGGTACTGGCTGTAGGAGCCGTACAGGCTCAATGACCAATAACCAAAAGGCACGGAGTAGTAAAGGTTGCCGTTATGGTTGCCATCGTTGTGCTGGTTGAATTCAACGTCGCCGCCTGCCGAGATGGAAAGAATATCGTTCAATGAGGATAAATCGTAAAGGTATAGCGCGCCGCCGCCCTGATAGCGACCGCTGGCGCGGCTGCCTGCGTCATCAAGCCAGGCGCCAACCTGCCACTGTTTATCCATTACCCGGGCGATTTCAATATCACTTTCGCCAATATGTTCCCCGGGCCGCAGCTTCATATGGGCGCTGGCGCCAGGCAGGCGCTGCAGGTTAGCCATCCCTTGTTCAAGATCGCTGAGGCGCAGGATTTTACCGGTATGGGTGGGCATGGAGGTCCACAGGTTCGTCACGGCACTATTCGGCGCAAAATCAATATGCCCCGTTTTGCCATAAGTCAGCGTTATTTTGAGAATGCCCCCTTCTAGTGACTGAGAAGGGATATCGATCAGGGAAGTAATATACCCTTGCGTTATCAGTTCATTTTGTAGGGCGGTCGTCAGCAGGCGAATCCCTTCTATTCCGAGGCAATGGCCGGGCGCCTGGGCAGCGATCTTCCCGAGGAGGGCGGTGGTTTTTGCATTGTCCTCGGAGGCAATATCAACTTTCGTGATGTACCGACAGGTCGCTTCTTCGGGAAATATCAAGGTTTGCGTTTTCGCATAGGTGCGAGAAGATTGGTATTGCTGCTGATGGGGCATTAATGCGCTTTCACGGGCTTTATCCTGTTCTACCTGGTTTACCGTGGCGGACTCAATACCCGCCCAGGAGGTAAAGCAGGTGAGCAAATTTAAACACAAAATAATGGCCAGTCTGTTGGTATTAGTCCACATGAAGCAATATCCGTTTGTTTCATTCAGTTAGATTATAATTAATGGTTATGCGCGGCATGAAATAGCCTGCGCGAGATATAGCAAGTCAATTGAAATATTATTTTCAAGAAATTTAAACTCACGGGGATTATTACAAGATGCCGTATGCTAACGATGACGTGGCGGTTAATCTATCTAACGACCCCTGAATTCTTTGTGAAATTTTTACTTCACGTTGTGAAGCTGTCGCTTTGAGATGAAGCGATTGCAAAGGGGAGGGGCTGACAGGCGCGCACGGTGATATCGTGCGCGCCGCAGAAGTTAGTGCAGAATTTTGGCGAGGAAGTCTTTGGCGCGATCGGATTGTGGGTTAGCGAAGAACGCTTCTTTATCGGCGTCTTCGACAATCTTTCCTTCATCCATAAAGATCACCCGGTTGGCCACCTTGCGGGCGAAGCCCATTTCGTGGGTAACCACCATCATGGTCATCCCTTCGTTGGCCAGTTCCACCATGACGTCCAGTACCTCGTTGATCATCTCCGGGTCGAGCGCGGAGGTAGGTTCATCAAACAGCATGGCGATCGGGTCCATGCACAGCGCACGGGCGATGGCCACGCGCTGCTGCTGGCCGCCGGAGAGCTGCGCCGGGTATTTGTCCGCATGCGCCGCCAGGCCCACGCGCTCCAGCAGTTTGAGCCCCTTCTTGCGCGATGACGCTTTGTCACGATTGAGCACCTTTACCTGCGCCAGCGTCAGGTTGTCGATAATCGACAGGTGCGGGAACAGTTCAAAATGCTGAAACACCATTCCGACGTGCGAGCGCAGTTTGGCAAGATTGGTCTTTTTATCGTTAACCACGGTGCCATCGACGATAATCTGCCCCTGCTGCACCGGCTCAAGGCCGTTCACGGTTTTAATCAGTGTGGATTTACCGGAGCCTGACGGCCCGCAGACCACCACGACTTCGCCTTTTTTCACTTCCGTGGAGCAATCGGTCAGCACCTGAAAGTGACCATACCATTTTGAAACATTTTTCAGGGTAATCATTACACAGTCCTTTTCTTCAACCAGCTGACCAACAGCGAGGCGCTGAGGCTAATCACAAAATAGACGCCGCCCGCGAACAGGATCATTTCGACCTGGGTCCCGTCACGCTCGCCAATCGTCGAGGCGGTACGGAAGAAGTCGGCGAGGCTCAATACATACACCAGCGAGGTATCCTGGAAGAGGACGATCCCCTGGGTTAACAGCAGCGGCACCATGGCGCGGAAGGCCTGCGGCAGGATCACCAGCCGCATCGACTGCCAGTGGGTCATTCCCAGCGCCAGCGCGGCGCTCGACTGGCCGCGGGAGATGCTCTGGATGCCGGCGCGGATAATCTCCGAGTAGTAGGCGGCTTCGAACATCGAAAACGCCACCATCGCCGAGATCAGGCGAATATCCGTTTTCGGCGATAGTCCCAGCACGTTCTGCAGGAAGCCCGGGACAATCAGGTAGAACCACAGCAGAACCATCACCAGCGGGATGGAACGGAACACGTTAACGTAGGATTTAGCAAACCAGGCCAGCGGCAGAAAGCTGGACAGGCGCATTACCGCCAGCAGGGTGCCCCAGACGATACCGACCACGATGGCGATCACTGTGATCTTCAGGGTGATCACCAGCCCCGCCAGCAGGTAGGGCATGGAGGGAACGATCGAACTCCAGTCAAAATCGTACATTATTTGCCTCCCATATTGCCAGGCAGGCGAACCTTACGCTCGACCACATACATAATCAGCATAATCACCGCGTTGATGAAAACATAGGCCAGGGTGATGGCGGTAAAAGACTCCCAGGCATGAGCGGAGTAGTCCAGCAGTTTGCCCGCCTGCGCGGCCATATCGGCCAGACCGATGGTGGAGGCGATGGCCGAGTTTTTCACCAGGTTCATCATCTCCGAGGTCATCGGCGGCACGATAACGCGATAGGCGTTCGGCAGCAGCACGTAGCGGTAGGTTTGCGGCAGGGTCAACCCCATCGCCAGACCGGCGTTCTTTTGCCCGCGCGGCAGCGACTGGATAGCGGCGCGTACCTGCTCGCAGACGCGAGCGGCGGTAAACAGCCCCAGGCACAGCATCGAGGAGACAAAGAACTGAATGTTTGGGTCCAGCTCCGATTTAAACCACATGCCGATATTTTCCGGCAGGAATTCCGGCACCACCAGGTACCAGGTAAAGAACTGCACGATCAGCGGCACGTTGCGAAACAGTTCGACATAGCAGGTGCCAATCCCTGAGAGCAGACGATTGGGCACCGTGCGCAAAATACCGAACAGCGAGCCGACGAGGAAAGCGATGATCCAGGCCGAGATGGAGAGGGCGACGGTGATCTGAAAACCGCTCCACAGCCAGCCCAGGTAGGTAGTGTTGCCGAAGGGGGCCTGTTGCAGGAATATCCCCCAGTTCCAGTCTATTGACATACATGACTCCTGGAAAAAAAAGGGTAGCCATTGCTACCCTCGAAGACGGTTGTCCAGCTTGTTTCGGTATTCGCGGCGGCTGGGGAACGACCAGCCGCCGTATAGTCTGTCCGTGCTGTGACAATCATCGGGAGGGCAGGATATCCCGCCCCTGGTTGTTATAATTAGTTCAGTGCTTTGTCATTAGGTGATTTGAACAGCGCTTTCATGTCGTCCGACAGCTCGAAGTTCAGGTTAAGATTTTTTGGCGGAATCGGGTTTTTGAACCATTTATCGAACCACTTCGCCGCTTCGCCAGAGGTCTGGGCCTGGGCAACGGTTTCATCGACCAGCGCCTTGAAGGCCGGATCGTCCTTACGCAGCATGCAGCCATAGGCTTCTTTCGACTGCGCGGTGCCGACGATTTCCCAGTTATCCGGTTTCTTCGCCTTGGCGCGTTCGCCGGCCAGCAGAGCGTCATCCATCATAAAGGCCACCGCGCGTCCGCTCTCCAGGGTGCGGAAAGAGTCGCCATGATCTTTGGCGCTGATGATGCGCATATTCATTTTTTTCTCATCGTTCAGCTTATGCAGCAGGATCTCTGAGGTGGTCCCGGAGGTGACAACGACCGCTTTATCCTTCAGGTCCGGGAAATCTTTGATCGGGCCGCCTTTCTTCACCAGCAGACGAGTGCCGACGACGAAGATAGTATCGGAGAAGGCCGCCTGTTTCTGGCGCTCGAGGTTGTTGGTGGTTGAGCCGCACTCGAAATCAAAGGTGCCATTCTGCAGCAGCGGGATACGATTCTGCGAGGTAACCGGGATCAGTTTGACCTGCAGATCGGGTTTGTTCAGCTTCTTCTTGATGGCATCGACGATGGCGTTGGAGTAGTCCTGAGAGTAACCTACAACCTTCTGTTGGTTATCGTAATAAGAGAAAGGGACGGAAGATTCGCGATGGCCGACAACGATAACGCCATTTTTCGCGATCTTATCCAGAGTGCTCTGGCCAGCCGCCGGGGCAGCATCTTCCGCCTGCGCCAGACCAGCGGTCATTCCCATTACCAGCATTGCCGTGGCCAGTTTACGTAATTGCATATCCAACTCCTTATCCGCAGCGTCACCGACGCTATTGATACCCATTGTGATTGTGTGTGTTGTTATTGGGGGCACGCATCCACGTGCCGCATTTGTATGTGTTTGTTAGCATTTAGTTTGGCTTAATGTAAAGATTTTGCTGTTTTATTGTTTATTTTTGCGAAGCGCTCCGCACCAATCGGAGGCAAATATCTTCCATTGCACCAAAATAGCGCGACCGCCGATCGTTTATGGTGCAACCTGGTTGCACTGGGCCAGAGGGCGGCGCTACCCGATTAAATAAAGCAATGACTGTGCCAGGGTGGCAAATGACGGGAAGAAAAAAAGCCGACGACGGGCGTCGCCGGCAGAGCATTTATCGGCGACGCTGACGCAGGCTCATCAGCAGCGCGCCGAAGCCGAGCAGCGCCGTCAGCGCCCACAGCGGCCAGTTGCCAGTGCGGGCGTAAGGGGTCAAGCCGCTGGTGGGCGTCACGGTGGTGGTCAACACCTCGCGGGTAAACTGCGGGATCATCTTCTGAATCTCGCCGCGCGGGCCGATCACGGCGGTTATGCCGTTGTTGGTGCTGCGCAGCAGCGGACGGGCCAGCTCCAGGGCGCGCATCCGCGCCATCTGGAAGTGTTGCCACGGGCCGATGGACTTGCCGAACCAGGCGTCGTTGGAGATGGTCAGCAGGAAGTCGGTGTCCGGACGGAAGTTATCCCGCACCTGTTCCCCGAGGATGATCTCGTAGCAGATAGCCGCGGTCAGCTTGAGGTTATGCGCCATCAGCTGCGGCTGCACGTAGGGACCGCGGCTGAAGGAGGACATCGGCAGGTCGAAGAATGGCGCCAGCGGACGCAGAATCGACTCCAGCGGTACAAACTCGCCGAACGGCACCAGATGGTTCTTGTTGTAGCGGTTGGTCGAGTCGTAGCGGTACGGGTTATCTTTGCCGAGGGTAATGATGGTGTTGTAGGTGTCGTAGCGGTTCTGCTTATTGAGACGCGCGTCGACGATGCCGGTGATCAGTGAGCTGTCTTTTGCGCGCAGCAGATCGTCCATCATGCTGAGGAACTGCTGCTGGTTGATCTCGAGATCCGGGATCGCCGATTCGGGCCAGATAATCAGCTGCGAGTGGCCGATATGCGGCTGGGTCAGCACCAGATAGGTTTTCAGAGTGTTAACCAGCTGCTTCTCGTCCCACTTCATGGCCTGCGGGATATCGCCTTGCACCAGCGAGACCTGCGTCGCACGCGCCGGCAGCAGCTGATACCACTGGATATAGCGCAGCGGGAACGGCAGGGCGAACAGCAGTGCGGCAATGACCAGCGGCTTCCCGTTGCGCTGCACGAGGGCCAGGGCCAGCAGGCCGCTTACCATCATCAGCAGGAAGTTGATCGCCTCGACGCCCATCACCGGCGCCAGGCCTTTCAGCGGGCCGTCAATCTGGCTGTAGCCGAACTGCAGCCACGGAAAACCGGTCAGCACCCAGCCGCGCAGGAACTCGGTGATCTGCCAGACGACGGGAGCGGCGATCGCTACCCGCAGCCAGCTGGTTTTGGGCCACAGACGGGCGAGCAGGCCGGCAAACAGGCCGGTGTAGAGCGAGAGATAGGCCGCCAGCAGCACGACGAGGAAGACGTTAACCGGGCCCGGCATACCGCCAAACTGCGCGATGCTGACATAGACCCAGTTGATACCCGTGCCGAACAGGCCGAGACCCCAGAAATAGCCGATGCCGGCGCTTTGCAGCGGGCGGCGGTTGAGGGTTAACGCCTGCAGACCGACCAGCGAAATAATCGCCGCGGGCCAGAAGTCATAAGGTGAAAAAGCCAGCGTTCCGCTGGCTCCGAATAGCAGCGCCAGCAGCAGACGTACGCGCTGGCGTTCAAGAAGAGAGGCAAATACCATTTAGGCTAATCGTCCCGTTAATTAACGCCTGTTGCCACAGGCTATGCTGTTTGCCAGCCGGGGGAGGGAACAACCGGGGATCGCCCACGGTCTGTCTCCCGGCTGGCCATGACCTTCAGCGCCGCCGCTTACTCTTCCAGCTTCGGCTGGGGAGCGTCATCCGGCAGCTTAACATGCACCTGAATGATACGACGACTATCTGCCATTGCTACCTTGAATTGGTAACCATCAATGTCGATAGATTCGCCGCGAGCCGGCAGGTGGCCAAAGGCCTGCATTACCAGTCCGCCAATGGTATCCACTTCTTCATCGCTGAAGTGCGTATCGAAGGCGTCATTGAAGTCTTCGATAGAGGCCAGAGCGCGCACCGTCCACGTATGGCGGCTCAGCTGGCGGAAATCGATATCTTCTTCTTCGTCGTACTCGTCTTCAATTTCCCCGACGATGAGCTCAAGGATATCCTCGATGGTCACCAGACCGGAGACGCCGCCGAATTCGTCAATAACGATCGCCATATGGTAGCGCTGTGAGCGAAACTCTTTCAGCATGCGGTCGACCCGCTTGCTTTCCGGAACGACAACCGCCGGCCGTAACACTTTTTCCATGCTGAAAGCTTCGGCGTCGCTGCGCATAAACGGCAGCAGATCCTTGGCCATCAGAATCCCTTCGATGTGATCTTTATCTTCACTGATGACCGGGAAGCGCGAGTGGGCGGATTCGATGATGACATCAAGGCACTCGTCCAGCGTCTGATTGCGTTTCAGGGTAATCATTTGTGAACGGGGGATCATAATGTCGCGGACCCGCTGGTCGGCGATATCCATTACCCCTTCGAGCATGTCACGGGTATCTTCATCGATAAGGTCGTTCTGCCCGGAATCACGGATCAGCGCCAGCAGTTCATCGCGGTTTTTCGGTTCCCCGTGAAAGAGCTGGCTGAGTAACAGGGAGAAAAATCCCTTTTTGCTGTTTACTGTGTCACTACTGTGTGAATTGTCGTCGCTCATGGCGTCGTTTGGGTTCTCATGTTGATTTAATGTCGCTCGTCGCGCGTACACTCAGCGCCGGACGGCATGGGGTGCCTGAGGTTCAGGCGGGTAAAATGCATGAACAGCGGCCGGATGAGACGCAAGCGCCGCCATCCGGCAGGGGGCTATTCAGCAATCTTCTCGGAAATGTACGGGTCCTCATAGCCCAGAGCAAGCATTATCTCTGTTTCGAGGGCTTCCATCTCTTCCGCTTCGTCATCTTCGATGTGATCGTAGCCCAGCAGATGCAGGCTGCCGTGAACCACCATATGCGCCCAGTGCGCCTCCAGCGGCTTCCCTTGCTCGCTGGCTTCCTGCTCCACCACCTGACGGCAAATGATCAGATCGCCGAGCAGCGGCATTTCAATCCCCGGCGGCGCTTCAAACGGGAAAGAGAGGACGTTGGTCGGTTTATCCTTGCCGCGATAGGTCAGGTTCAGCTCATGACTTTCTGCAACGTCGACCAGACGAATCGTTAACTCTGACTCCTCCTGAAACGGCGGAATGACGGCGTCGACCCAGCGTTGAAAAAGGGCTTCGTCCGGCAGGCCGCTGGTCTCTTCGCAGGCCAGCTGTAAATCGAGGATCACCTGACTCATTTTTGCTCCTGTTCCTGGGCTTCGCGTTTGCGCTCGGCGGCCAGTTCTGCTTTACGTTTCTGGTCTGCGGCTTCCCATGCCTCATAGGCGTTCACGATGCGGGCGACCACCGGATGGCGGACCACGTCTTCGCTATGGAAGAAGTTAAAGCTGATCTCATCGACTTCCGCCAGCACTTCGATGGCGTGGCGCAGACCGGATTTGGTGCTGCGCGGCAGGTCAATCTGCGTGATGTCGCCGGTGATCACCGCCTTGGAGTTAAAGCCGATGC
Organism: Klebsiella sp. JB_Kp004; assembly: GCF_040065795.1. Classification (NCBI taxonomy): domain Bacteria; kingdom Pseudomonadati; phylum Pseudomonadota; class Gammaproteobacteria; order Enterobacterales; family Enterobacteriaceae; genus Klebsiella; species Klebsiella sp. JB_Kp004. Next base: position 66,342 of record NZ_JBEAKW010000038.1, read on the forward strand.
GGGTCAGGAACATCTTCATCTGCTCGATGGTGGTGTTCTGGCTTTCATCAAGAATGATAAAGGCGTCATTCAGCGTCCGTCCGCGCATATAAGCCAACGGAGCCACTTCGATGACGTTACGCTCAATCAGCTTTTCCACCTTCTCAAAGCCGAGCATCTCGAACAGCGCGTCGTACAGCGGGCGCAGATACGGGTCGACCTTCTGGCTCAGATCGCCGGGCAGGAAGCCGAGCTTTTCGCCCGCCTCGACGGCCGGACGGGTCAGCAGAATGCGGCGGATCTCCTGGCGCTCCAGCGCATCGACCGCCGCCGCCACCGCCAGATAGGTTTTCCCGGTACCTGCCGGACCCACGCCGAAGGTGATGTCGTGATCGAGGATATTGGCGATGTACTGCGCCTGGTTCGGCGTACGCGGTTTGATCACCCCGCGCTTGGTCTTGATATTGACGGCTTTTCCGTACTCCGGCACGCTCTCGGCGCTCTGCTCCAGCACGCGCGCCTCTTTAATCGCCAGATGGATCTGCTCTGGTTCAATATCCTGAATCTGACCGCGCATCGGCGCCGTGTCGACATACAGGCTGCGCAGAATATCGGCGGCGGCGTGCACGCATAGGGCGCGTCCGGTCAGTTTAAAATGATTGTCACGGCGGTTGATCTCAATGCCTAACCGACGCTCCAGCTGTTTGATGTTGTCGTCAAACGGGCCGCACAGGGCTAACAGGCGTGCGTTATCCGCTGGCTCCAGGGTAATTTCACGAGTGTCTATGTTCAAACTGTTCCTCTTTACGCAGGTGGCCGGACGCGGCGCGTGGCCGGCTAATCAGGAAATTATTTACGTCACAGGAAAATGGCGCAAGCATTGCTGTAGATATAGGGACGGAGAGAGGAATTACAAGGCCTGCCGGAACCGACAGGCCTGAAGGGATCACGGCTGATAGATACCCACGCCAAGATCGTTCTCTTTACGGGTGCGGGCAATCACTGATTCAGGTGATTCAGCGATACGCAGACCCATCTCCGCTTCGGTGCGCACGATTTTGCCGCGCAGCGAGTTGGTGTAAACATCGACAATTTCGACATCCACAAACTTGCCGACGAGGTCCGGGGTGCCTTCAAAGTTGACCACCCGGTTGTTCTCCGTACGTCCGGAAAGCTCCATGATGTTCTTGCGCGACGTGCCTTCCACCAGGATGCGCTGTACCGTGCCGAGCATGCGACGGCTCCAGGCCATCGCCTGCTGGTTGATGCGCTCCTGCAGAATATACAGACGCTGTTTCTTATCGGCATCCGGCACGTCGTCAACCATATCGGCCGCCGGGGTGCCCGGGCGGGCGGAGAAGATAAAGCTGTAGCTCATATCGAAATTGACGTCGGCGATAAGCTTCATTGTCTTTTCGAAATCTTCCGTAGTTTCGCCGGGGAAGCCGACGATAAAGTCGGAGCTTATCTGAATATCCGGACGCGCTTCACGCAGCTTGCGAATAATCGCTTTATACTCCAGCGCAGTATGGGTGCGTCCCATCAGGTTCAGTACGCGGTCGGAGCCGCTTTGCACCGGCAGGTGCAGGAAGCTCACCAGCTCCGGCGTATCGCGATAGACGTCGATGATATCGTCGGTAAATTCGATCGGGTGGCTGGTGGTGAAGCGAATGCGGTCGATGCCGTCGATAGCGGCGACCAGGCGTAGCAGATCGGCAAAGCTGCCGGTAGTGCCGTCGTAGTTCTCGCCGCGCCAGGCGTTCACGTTCTGGCCCAGTAGGTTGACTTCACGCACGCCCTGCGCCGCCAGTTGGGCGATTTCAAACAGGATATCGTCGCACGGGCGGCTGACTTCTTCTCCGCGGGTGTAGGGCACCACGCAGTAGGTGCAGTATTTGTTGCAGCCTTCCATAATCGAGACAAAGGCGGTCGGGCCTTCGGCGCGCGGTTCTGGCAGGCGATCGAATTTTTCAATTTCCGGGAAGCTGATATCAACCACCGGGCTGCGGTTGCCGCGCACGGAGTTAATCATCTCCGGCAGGCGGTGCAGGGTTTGCGGCCCGAAAATAATATCGACATAGTGCGCGCGCTGACGAATATGGTCGCCTTCCTGGGAAGCCACGCAGCCGCCAACGCCAATAATCAGGTCCGGGTTCTTCTCTTTCAGCAGCTTCCAGCGGCCAAGCTGATGGAAAACTTTTTCCTGGGCCTTCTCACGAATTGAGCAGGTATTGAGCAACAGCACATCTGCTTCTTCCGCCACTTCGGTCAGTTGATACCCATGTGTCGCATCCAGCAGATCGGCCATCTTTGATGAATCATACTCGTTCATCTGACAGCCCCAGGTTTTAATATGGAGTTTTTTTGTCATTGACTTGCTCATGCTCAGTAATAGATATCCAAAACGCGGGGATATATACAGGGTGAATTTCGCATTCCAGGGCGCGTATTGTAATGCTTTGGTCGCCCCCTGACCAGTGCGAGCGTTATCACCGCAAGAGGGCGAAAAATCCGGTAAACTTAACGGATTCTGCTTTAAGGATAATAGCCATGACAATTCACGCAACAGATGTCGCCATCGTGGGCGGCGGCATGGTCGGCGGCGCCCTGGCGTTGGGGCTGGCGCAACAGGGATTTACCGTGACGGTGCTTGAGAAAACGGCGCCTCCGGCTTTCGATCCAGCATCCGCCCCGGATGTGCGGATCTCGGCGATCAGCGCGGCCTCGGTCGGCCTGCTGAAAAGCCTTGGCGTCTGGGATGCCGTGCGGGCGATGCGCGTCCACGCTTACCGTCGTCTGGAGACCTGGGAGTGGGAGAGCGCCCACGTCGCCTTTGACGCCGCCGAGCTTAAGCTGCCGGAGCTGGGCTATATGGTCGAGAACAAGGTCCTGCAGTGGGGCCTGTGGCAAGCGCTGACGGCGCACGAAGGGGTTACCCTGCGCGTTGGCGGCGAACTGGAGGCGATGCAGCGCGGCGAGGCGGAGACGGCGTTGCGTTTACGCGATGGGGAGACGATCCACGCCCGGCTGGTTATCGGCGCCGACGGCGCCAGCTCTCAGGTGCGGGAGATGGCCGGCATCGGCGTGCATGCCTGGCAATATCAGCAATCCTGTATGCTCATTAGCGTCCAATGCGCCGACGATCCCGGCGACAGCACCTGGCAGCAGTTTACCCCCAGCGGACCGCGCGCTTTCCTGCCGCTGTTCGACAACTGGGCCTCGCTGGTGTGGTATGACGCCCCGGCGCGGATCCGTCAGCTGCAGGGCATGTCCATGCCCCAGCTCCAGCAGGAGATCGCCCGCCATTTCCCGGCGCGTCTCGGGCGGGTGACGCCGCAGGCGGCCGGCGCCTTCCCGCTCACCCGGCGTCATGCGCTGCAGTATGTTCAGCCTGGTCTGGCGCTGGTGGGCGATGCGGCGCACACCATTCATCCGCTGGCGGGGCAGGGGGTTAACCTTGGCTACCGTGATGTCGACGCCCTGCTGGAGATCCTGGCGCAAGCGCGCGGCCGCGGCGAAGAGTGGGCCAGCCTGCCGGTGCTCAAGCGCTACCAGGGGCGGCGGCGGGCGGATAATTTTATTATGCAGTCGGGGATGGATCTGTTTTACGCCGGATTCAGCAATGACCTGGCGCCGGTGCGGATGCTGCGCAATATTGGCCTGATGGCGGCCGAACGCGCCGGGGTGCTGAAGCGTCAGGCGCTGAAGTATGCGTTAGGCTTGTAAACCGGCGTCGCGGGCAGGGGCGTCGTGGAAAGCGCCTGCCCGGCAGTCAGTGATGCGCCAGGATGGCAAAACGCCAATAACAAAAAAGCCCACCGAGGTGGGCTTTTTTGCATTGAAGTGGCTGGGGTACGAGGATTCGAACCTCGGAATGCCGGAATCAGAATCCGGTGCCT
>NZ_JBEAKW010000039.1:0-68264 GCF_040065795.1 Klebsiella sp. JB_Kp004
GCGCTTACCGGGGCTACGGATCTGACATGGGGCTACGCCCCTGTGGCGCGGACAAAATATGCAGCACCGACTCAGGAAAAAATATCGCCTGAAGTCCTGCTACTGCTTCGCTAATCCGCCAACCTGACGCTCTCCAGGCGGGTGGTGTCAGAAACCTGCAACACGGGTATGGTGAATAAACAACCTCTGCAACGCTGCGGAAAAAATACCTATCTTTTGCCTCGCAAAATACTGAGAATTACGCGCGTGGTGTGATCGCTCGTACCGTGAATTTATCCAATGATACGAGTCGAAAAATAATTATCAGTAGATACGATTAAATATCTCTCTATTTCAGCGCTATTATCTTGCGCTCTGCGAAATAATAGCGCTGCTTCTTCTTTCGGGATATTAATGCGTTAGCGAAATTACGAAATTATTTCCGCCGCTGAGGACTTCACTCCCCATTTATTGCAACAATGGGTATGCATCTTGCCGGTTTTTGGGCTTGATGCGCTATATCATTAACACTTTGTTAACTTGATCTGGTTTATATGACAGCAAATTTGATATACAAAGAGGGATAATTGCCTGTATGGATGCTGTCCGACGTACCTTGCGCTATCTGCACTGGTTATCGGCTGGCAATATGAGAATAGAAATGAAAATCCTGCTTAACTGGTCGCCGTTGCGCCGGCTCTTCACTTACCTTCAGGAGCGCTTTACCTTTCTGGTGCTGCTCTGCTGGCCAGCGATAATCTGGCTGTTCTGCCGGGTCGGCGTGTGGCTGACGGATAACCTGTATGAACTGCTGGGGAAATCACCCGCCCAGTCCTTCACTGTCTATCTGCAGCCGTTTATGACCCCCGGCACGCTGCTGCGCATCTCCATCAGCTGGGTGGTGCTGCTGTTCATTCTCTTCAGCATGGCGATGGCCTTCACCTGGGGTCTTCGCCACTTTATGAATCGCCACAAATAAACCATTCGGGCCGCCGGGAGTCGACGGCCCTTCTTAAGCCCTTACGCCATCTGACCAATCGTTTTGCGAAAACGCAGCAGGGCGATAGTAAAGAACACCGCTCCGATAGCCAGCAAGGTTAAGAACTGCGGCCAGACGATACTGAAGCTGGCGCCGCGGTACAGAATCGCCTGCGCCAGACTGACGAAGTGGGTGGTCGGCATGGTCAACATGATATCCTGAACCAGCTGCGGCATACTTTCCCGCGGCGTGGAGCCGCCAGAGAGCATCTGCAGCGGCAGCAGCACCAGGATCATCAGCAGCCCCAGCTGCGGCATCGAGCGGGCGAGGGTGCCCATAAAAATGCCGATCGAGGTGGTGGCGAACAGGCTGAGCGCCACCCCCAGCATAAACAGAGGAATCGACCCCTCAATGGGCACCTGCAAAATCCCCTGAACCATCAGCAGCAGCGACAGCCCGGAGACCACCAGCACCACCAGCCCCATCGACCAGATCTTGGCCATCATGATCTCAAACGGCGTAACCGGCATCACCAGCAGGTGCTCGATGGTACCGTGCTCGCGCTCGCGGATCAGCGCCGAGCCGGTGAGGACAATAGCCAGCATGGTGATGTTGTTGATGATCGCCATCACCGCGCCAAAGCGCTCCTGTTCCAGGTTAGGGTTAAAGCGCATTCTTACCGCCAGCTCTACCGGCAGCACGCTGTTCTCCCGGTAGCGGGCAATGAAGCCGTTTACTTCGCCGTTAATAATATTCTGGATATAGCCGTTGCCGGTAAAGGCCTGGCTCATGCGCGTGGCGTCGACGTTGACCTGCACTTCCGGCTGGCGGCCGGCCAGCACATCGCGCTGGAAATTTGGCGGAATATTGATGGCGAAAGTGTAGCGCCCGGCATCCAGGCCGGCGTCCATCTCATCGGCGGTGATCAGCTCCGGTTCGAGAAACCAGGGGCGGTAGAAAGCGTTAATGATGCGTGAAGAGAGCTGCGACTTATCCATATCGGCAACCGAAATCGGCGCCAGGTGCAGCGAGCCGGGCATCACCGTAGCTGAGGAGTACACCGACACGGTAAAAGCAAACACGATCAGCGCCAGCATCGCTTTATCACCCAGCAGGCTGCGCAGCTCTTTAACGCCGAGGTTATAAATATTACGTAATCCGCGCATCACCCCTCCTGTTTCTTCAGCAGCAACACGCTCAGCCCGAGCACCAGCGGCACCGCAATCAGTAGGGGAATAAAGGAGCCCCACAAATCGCTGAGATTCAGCGCCTTGGAGAAGGTGCCGCGGGCGATAGTCAGGAAGTGGCTGGTCGGGTAGATTTGTCCAATCCAGCGCCCGGGGCCTTCCAGCGACGCCACCGGATCGATCATCCCGGAGAACTGGGTCGCCGGGATGAGCGTAATGATGGCGGTGCCGAAGATGGCGGCGATTTGGCTCTTCATAAAGGTTGAGATCAGCAGTCCCAGTCCGGTGGCGATGGTGACATAGAGCAGCGCCGCCAGGCTCAGCGTCAGGAAGCTGCCCTTATGTGATACGCCAAAGACGAAGACCGACAGCGCGCACAGCAAAAAGAAGTTAAACATTCCCAGTACGATGTAAGGCACCTGCTTGCCGAGCAGGAATTCGCTGCGGGTGGTCGGCGTCACGTACAGGTTGATGATCGACCCGAGCTCCTTCTCGCGTACCACGCTCAGGGCGCTGAGCATCGCCGGGATCATCATCAGCAGCAGCGGGATCACCGCCGGGACGATGGCCGGCAGGCTCTTCACGTCCGGGTTATAGCGATAGCGGGTCTCAATGGAGATGAGAGAGGTAGCGCGCTGCGGACTGCTCTGCCGGGCGGCCATCTCCTGCAGCCAGGCCAGATGCATGGCCTGCACGTAGCCGCGCACCGTTTCCGCGCGGTTTGGCATTGCGCCATCCACCCAGACACCGATTTGCACCGGCGTGCCGCGGGCGATATCGCGGCCAAAGTTCGGCGGGATCTCTATCGCCACCGCCAGCTCGCCGTCGCGCATCCGCCGGTCGAGCTCATCGTAACTGCGCAGCGGCGCCTGTTGGATAAAGTAGCGTGAGCCAGCGATATTCTGCGACCAGCCCTGACTGCTCAGTGTTTGATCGCGGTCGAGTACCGCAAAGCGCAGATCCTCGACGTCCATGCTGATCCCATAGCCCATGATAAACATCAGGATCACCGTTCCCAGCAGCGCCAGCGTCGAGCGCACCGGATCGCGGCGCAGTTCCAGCGCTTCGCGGCGGCTGTAGCTGAACAGCCGTTGCAGACTGAAGGCCTGGCGCGGGGCCGCGCGTTCTGGATGGGATGCTGCAGCAGGCGCAGGTTCCTCAGGAGCTGCGGCGGTTGGCTGCGCCTCCTGGAGCCAGGCGATAAACGCCTCTTCGAGGCTGGCGGCACCGCGCTGCTCGACCAGCGCCTGCGGCGTATCGCTGGCCAGCACCTTGCCGGCGTGCATCAGCGAGATGCGGTCGCAGCGTTCTGCCTCATTCATAAAGTGGGTGGAGATAAAAATGGTCACCCGATCCTGACGCGCGAGGTCGACCATCAGCTGCCAGAACATATCCCGTGCCACCGGATCGACCCCGGAGGTGGGTTCGTCGAGGATCAGCATTTCCGGGCGATGGATGACCGCCACCGCCAGCGACAGACGCTGACGGATGCCCAACGGCAGGGCGGTGGGCAGGGCGTCTTCCACCTCGCTGAGCATGAAGCGCTCGCTCATTTCCGCCACCCGACCGGGGATTTCGCCGTCCGCAATATGAAACAGGCGGGCGTGCAGTTCGAGGTTTTGCCGGACGGTCAGTTCGCTATAGAGCGAGAAAGCCTGCGACATATAGCCCACCCGCTGGCGGGTGGCGATATCTTTCGGGTCGACCGGCTGGCCGAACAGCCAGGCTTCGCCTTCGCTGGCGGGCAGCAGGCCGGTGAGCATCTTCATGGTGGTGGATTTGCCGCAGCCGTTGGAGCCGAGGAAGCCGAAGATTTCACCGCGGGCGATGCGGAAGTTAACGTGGTCGACGGCGACGAAGTCGCCAAAGCGCATGGTCAGCCCACGGGCTTCGATGGCGATCTCTTCCTCGCGGTCGTCGCGCGGCGGGATTACCACTGCCGTATGCGCCTGGCGCTGCGCTTCCGGCAGCAGGGCGATAAACGCCTGCTCCAGCGTCTGACTGCCGGTCTGCGCTTTCAGCTCCGTAGCGGTACCGGTCGCCAGCACCTCGCCGGCGTTCATCGCCACCAGCCAGTCAAAGCGCTCAGCCTCTTCCATGTAGGCGGTAGCCACCAGTACGCTCATCTCCGGCTGGCGCTGACGAATGCTGTCGATAAGCTCCCAGAACTGCGCCCGGGAAAGCGGGTCGACGCCGGTGGTGGGTTCATCGAGGATCAGCAGCTGCGGGTCGTGGATAAGGGCGCAACATAGCCCCAGCTTTTGCTTCATCCCGCCGGAGAGCTTACCCGCCGGGCGATCGCGAAAGGGCGCCAGCCCGGTGCTCTGCAGCAGCTCGTTGATACGAGATTCGCGTTCGGCTTTATCGTGGCCAAACAGGCGGGCGAAGAAGTCGACGTTTTCATACACCGAAAGGGTGTGATAGAGGTTTTTCCCCAGCCCCTGCGGCATCCAGGCAATCTTCGGGCACACCTCGCGGCGGTGATGAACGTCGCGCATATCCCCGCCGAGCACCATCACGTTACCCTGCTCAATAGCCCGCGCCCCGGCGATGAGAGAGAGCAGGCTCGATTTGCCGACGCCGTCCGGGCCAATCAGGCCGACCATGCGCCGCGCCGGGATCGCCAGACTGATATCCCGCAGCGCCACGGTGGTGCCGAAGCGCTGGCCAACGTTGTCCAGACGGGCGACGGGGGGCGAGGTATCCTGTGGCGTCAGTATCATTGCGGCAACCTCACCGTCAGGGCTTCAGGCCAGGGCTGCTGGTTATCCAGCCGCACGTAAGCCATGCCGGGCAGACCGGTTTTGACATACTCCAGGTGCTGCGCCAGCAGCTCCGGCGGGATACGCGCTTTGACGCGGAACATCAGTTTGAGACGCTCGTCGCGGGTCTCCACCGTTTTCGGCGTGAACTGGGCGACGCTGGCGACAAAGCTGATATTGGCCGGGATCACCAGATCCGGCGCGGCATCGAGGATCAAGCGCGCTTCGCTGCCGAGCGCCAGCAGACCCGCCTGTTCGGTGGGCAGAAAGAAAGTCATATAGACGTCGGCGAGATCGACCATATTCAGCACCCGACCACCGGCGGCCAGGACTTCGCCGGGCTCAGCGACGCGATACTGAACGCGGCCGTCGCGGGGGGCTTTCAGCTCGCTATCGTCAATATCGGCGAGGATCCGCCGCTCGGTCGCCTGGGCGGCTTCGACGCGGGTTTGCGCCTGAATAATACTGGTGCGGGCAGCTTCGATGGCGGCGCGGGCGGCAGAGACCTGGGCTTTCGCCGACTCCAGCGCCGCGCGGGCGCTCTCTGCTGCCGCGCGATCGTCATCCAGCTGCTGTGCGGAGACGGCGCCGCGCTGGGAGAGAGTGTGCGAGCGGACGTGACGTTTCGCCGTGGAGTCGAGCTCCGCCTGACGCTGCTTCACTACCGCTTCGCTGGCGCGCATTTCACTTTGCCGCTGATCGAGCAAGGCTCTGGCGGCCAGGACCGCGCTTTCCGCTTCCTTGATTTGCGCGGCGGCTTCAAGACGCTGCTCGTTCAGTACACGGGTATCCATTCTCGCCAGCACCTCTCCCTGGTGCACGAACTGACCCTCTTTGACCAGAATGGTGTCGATACGCCCGGCGATTTTGCTGGCAATATCCACCTCGGTGGCTTCGATTCGTCCGTTGCTACTGGCAAAACCCTCCGGGAGGCCCGGCGGGCGCAGCAGCCACCATGCTGCGGCGGCGAGTACCACCAGTAAGCCGACAAAATACCCTGTCCAACGTTTCTTTATTTTGTCCATACGCGACTCGCTTGATTCCCTGTGCGAAGTGATACGCGTGTCTTCTCCGGCGGGCGGAGCGTCCTCCTTGCGAAGGACGAATGAGTGGGGAAGGGCCGCTGACGCAGCGCTCTACCGCGTCGATGCGCAGCCGAACGCTGTACTACTTATGTGGTCATCATCAGCGATCCTGGCCTTAATGAAACACGCATAGTGAGAGCTACCGTTAACGTGATAGTAACATTCGCGGCGGTGTTGTCCACACTAAAGGCATGGTCTTGTCGACGCGTTAACAAAATATCCACTACCGGAAACCTTTCATCACCTCAGAACAGGACCGGCAGCCCCAGACCTCGTTTCACCTCATGCAGCGTCTGCTGCGTCAACTGGTGGGCGCGCTCGCTGCCCTGACGCAACAATTCCAGCAGCATCCCTTTATCCTGAATAAAGGTGGCCCGCCGTTCGCGGATCGGCGCCAGGAGCGCCTGCAGGCAGGTTTCCAGTTCATTCTTACACTGGCGATCCCCCAGCCCGCCGCGCTGATAGTGGGCTTTCATCTCAGCCACCCGCGCCTTATCGCTATGGAAAGCGTCGAGATAGGTAAACACCACGTTGCCGTCGACATGCCCCGGATCGCTGACTCTCAGGTGCGTCGGGTCGGTATACATCGCGCTGACCGCGCGGTGGATCTCCTCTTCACTGGCCGATAACGTCAGCGTATTGCCCAGCGATTTCGACATTTTGGCGTTGCCGTCGACGCCCGGCAGGCGGCTCACTTCGCTGAGTAGCGCCTTGCAGTGGCGCAGCACCGGTTCGCCGGTGAGGCTATTCATCTTGTGGACGATCTCGTTGGTCTGCTCAATCATCGGTAGCTGATCGTCGCCCACTGGCACCAGTTCGGCTTTGAAGGCGGTGATATCTGCCGCCTGGCTAATCGGATAGGCGAGAAAGCCCACCGGCAGCGAACGGGCGAATCCCTTCTGGGCAATCTCATTTTTGACCGTCGGATTACGTTCCACGCGGGCGACGGTGACGATATTCATATACAGCGCGCTGAGCTCCGCCAGCGCGGGCAGGGCGGACTGCAGGCAGATCGTGGTGAGCCTGGGGTCAATGCCGACGGCCAGATAATCGGCCATCACTTCGAGAATATGATGGCTTATTTTTTGCGGGTTGCTGCCGTTGTCAGTGAGCCCTTGCAGGTCGGCGATCAGAATAAACTGCTGGTGGTCGTGCTGCAGCGCGACGCGCTGGCGCAGCGAGCCGACGTAATGGCCAAGATGTAGCTGGCCGGTGGGGCGGTCGCCAGTGAGGATGGTTTGCGGATGGTTCATCAGGGACTCCTTATCAGACTATTCAGCCGAAAGACGTCCTGAAAACACCAAAGCCGCCTTCCGGCGGCTTTGAAAATGGAAACGTGTATCGTGCCGCCTGTTATGCAGGCAGCCACCAACGGCGGGGATAGGTTACGATCGCGTTTCTGTTCATCTTTTTATCCTGCCACGGAATAGGCCAAGAGCGCAATCAAAAACCATATGATTTTGCTGGTATTATTTTTTTGTTGTTTTGCGGTAAATGACCAGACGGGAAAATAGGTTTTTTCATAGACCTGATAATTATTATGGAACAATAAAATATGTTGCAGGCTTTTTGTGAAAAAGCTCACGTCACAGGATTATAGTATTATTATCCATATTTATAGCTGGATATTACCTGTCTGCTGTTACAGCTTGTGTTTATTCTCTTCTAAATTATTAACATTATTACTATTTATATGTTTTTCCATTTTGCGTCATACCCCTGTCTGACTACAACGTATTGAGGCTAATTATTATGCATAAACGTCTGGTCGTTAATATTTTTTCATCCTTGCTGTTGGGGGCTGCGCTTATTTCCGCGCCGGTATATGCGGCGGAAAAAACGGTAGTCAATATTTCAAAAGTAGATGGCATGCCATGGTTTAACCGGATGGGTGAAGGGGTAGTCCAGGCTGGGAAAGAGTTTAACCTCAACGCCTCTCAGGTTGGGCCGTCCAGCACCGACGCGCCGCAGCAGGTGAAAATTATTGAGGACCTGATTGCACGTAAAGTGGATGCCATCACTATCGTGCCTAACGATGCCAACGTGCTGGAGCCGGTATTCAAAAAAGCCCGTGACGCCGGCATCGTCGTGCTGACCAACGAATCGCCCGGGCAGCCGAGCGCCAACTGGGATGTGGAGATCATCGATAACGAGAAGTTCGCCGCTGAATATGTGGAGCATATGGCCAAGCGGATGGGTGGCAAAGGCGGCTACGTTATCTATGTAGGTAGTCTTACGGTACCACAGCACAACCTGTGGGCCGATCTGCTGGTGAAATACCAAAAAGAGCATTATCCGGACATGCATGAAGTCACCCGCCGCATGCCGGTAGCGGAAAGTGTTGATGATTCCCGCCGTACCACGCTCGATCTAATGAAAACTTACCCGGATTTGAAAGCGGTGGTCTCTTTTGGTTCGAATGGTCCGATTGGCGCGGGGCGCGCGGTGAAAGAGAAGCGTGCGAAAAACAAAGTTGCGGTCTACGGGATGATGATCCCATCGCAGGCGGCCTCCCTCATTAAGAGTGGCGATATTACAGAAGGCATTACCTACGATCCGGCGACAGCCGGCTATGCCCTCGCGGCCGTCGCCAGCACCCTGCTGAACGGCAAATCCATTGAGCCAGGATTTGAACTGAAAGAGCTCGGTAAAGCGGATGTCGATAGCGACAAGCATATTATCCGCTTCCATAAAGTGCTGCTGGTAAATAAAGACAATATTGATTCGCTCTACTAATCCATCTTCCGGGGCGCCTGGCGCCCCGGCTTAACCTGCCAGGGGATGCTATGGAACCTTTCCTTTCCCTTCGTCACGTCAGCAAAACCTTCCACGCCAACCGCGCGCTCAATGATATCAGCATCGATTTTATGCCCGGGGAAGTACACTGCCTGGCCGGGCAGAACGGTTGCGGGAAGTCGACGTTGATCAAAATTATCTCCGGCGTCTATCGCCCGGATGAGGGCGCGGCGATGGAGCTGGGCGGCAAGACGTGGCCCAGACTGACGCCTGCGGCCTCTGTCGCCCATGGGATCCAGGTGATTTATCAGGATCTGTCGCTGTTTCCCAATCTCAGCGTGTGGGAGAACATTGCCATCAACCACTATCACCGCGGCGTGCTGGTAAAGCGCAGCGAACTGCGGCGCAGTGCGGAGCAGGCGATGCGGAGTATTAACGTCTCGCTGCCGCTTGATGCCACCGTTGAGTCGCTCTCCATCGCCCGCTGCCAGCTGGTGGCGATCTGCCGCGCGCTGGCGCAGGACGCCCGGCTTATCATTATGGATGAACCCACGGCCTCATTGACCCATCAGGAAGTGGAGGGGCTACTGAATGTCGTGCGCCAGCTACGTGAGAGGGGGATCTGCATCGTCTTCGTTAGCCACCGTCTGGAAGAGGTCATGGCCGTATCGGATCGCATCAGCGTGCTGAAGGATGGCAATCTGGTCGGCACCTTACCGGCGGCAGAGGTGACTACTCGGCGACTCGGTTTTCTGATGACGGGCCAGGAGTTTGATTATCAGGTGCGCGACCTGTGGCAAGGGAAGGGCAGCACGCCGGTACTGGAAGTGCGCAATCTCAGCCGCAAGGGGGAATATCACAACGTCTCTCTGAAGGTCGAAGCCGGAGAAGTGGTGTCGATAGTCGGCCTGCTGGGTGCGGGGCGAACAGAGTTGTGCCTGAGCCTTTTCGGCATGACCCGCCCCGACAGCGGCGAGATCCTGATAAATGGCCAACCGGTGCGGTTGCGTAGCAATCAGGACGCTATCCGCCACGGTATCGGCTATGTCTCTGAGGACCGTATGTCACGCGGCCTGGTGATGAGTCAGTCGATTGAAAATAACATCATCAGCACGGTGTTTCATAAAGTGAAAGGCACTTGCGGACTATTGAGTGACAGTAAAGCTCAGCAACTGGTCGCGAGAATGGTCAACGCGTTGACCATTAAAGCGCCGGATACGCATTTGCCGGTGAATACCCTCTCCGGCGGCAATGCCCAACGCGTCTCTATCGCCAAATGGCTGGCGATCGCCCCTAAGCTGCTGATCCTTGATAGCCCGACGGTGGGGGTGGATATCGCAAACAAAGCCGGGATCTATCATATCATCAGCGATTTGGCTGCCCATGGCATCGCCGTGCTGATGATTTGTGACGAGATCGAAGAGGCGTGGTACCAGAGTCATCGCATCCTGGTGATGAAGCAGGGCGAATTGACGCATAGCTTCCTGCCGGACAGCAGTAACCAACAGCAGATAGCGGAGGTGGTTAATGGCTAATCTGTTGAAACAACATGAATTCTGGTTAGGTATGTTCATTATCGCGCTGTGCCTGATGCTGGGCTGGCGCAGTGAGGAATTTTTCACTTTCGGTAATATTTACGACCTCGCTAATAACTACGCGATGCTGACTATCCTCGCCTGTGGCCTGTTCGTGGTGCTGATCGCCGGCGGGATTGATATCTCCTTCCCGGCCATGACCATTATCGCCCAGTACGGCATGGTAGTGATGCTGCAAAAAGTGGGCGGCAACTTCGCGGTGGCCTTTGTGCTTGCCGGCGGTATCGGCGTGCTACTGGGGCTGGTTAACGCGCTGTTGGTCAATCGTCTGCGGGTCCCCTCGATCATTATCACCATTTCCACGCTCAATATTTTCTACGGTTTGCTGCTGTGGTTAAGCAAAGGTGTCTGGCTCTATGACTTCCCCCCGTGGTTTGAAAAGGGGGTCATGTTGTTCAAATACACCGCTGCCGATGGTTACGATTACGGCCTGGGGCTGCCGCTGCTGACGATGATAGCGGTGGTGTTGTTGACCGCGTTTATCATGAATTTCACCACCGTTGGCCGCAAGATCTATGCCATGGGCGGCAACCGGGAATCCGCCAGCCGCGTCGGCTTCAGTGTGCTCCGCCTGCAGTTGTTCGTTTATGGCTATATGGGGCTGATGTCGGGGGCCGCAGGTGTCGTGCAGGCATGGACAGTGATGACTGTCGCGCCGGATTCATTGCTGGGCTATGAGCTGACGGTGCTGGCCGCGGTGGTGCTGGGCGGTACCAGCCTGATTGGCGGGCGCGGAACCCTCACCGGTACGCTGCTGGGGGTGATTTTACTGGCGGTGATGCAGAACGGCCTGAACCTGCTGGGGGTCTCCTCCTACTGGCAGACCCTGATTACCGGGGCGATCATCGTCGTCAGTATCAGCGTAACGGCCTGGAGCCAGCATCAGAACCGGAGCTTGTTATGAAAAAATCATGGCGCAATAACGTTGAGTTTTACCTGATCGGCCTGCTGCTGCTGACGGTTATCGCCTTTAGCATTGCCATGCCAAACATCTTCTGGTCTGTCACTAATTTCCAGTCGATTGCCTCGCAAATGCCGGTGTTGGGGATCCTGGCGCTGGCGATGGCAATGACCATGCTTTGCGGCGGCATTAATCTGTCAATTATCGCGACCGCCAACGCCTGCTCGCTGGTAATGGCCTGGGTAGCGACAAGCTATCCACCGGGTGCCGCCACTGCGCTGGCGACGCTGCTGGCCGGCGGAGGGGCGGCGATGATCATTGGCCTGTGCAACGGGATACTGATCGCCGGGATCCGTGTTTCGCCGATCCTGGCTACCCTCGGTATGATGACCCTGCTCAAAGGGATAAATATTTTGATCACCGGCGGCAGCGCCATCGCTAACTATCCTCAGTGGGTGCTGTGGCTGAATCATGCCCAGTGGTTTGGTATTCCGCTACCAATGTGGCTTTTTGCGGTGGTGGCGATCGGGCTGTGGGTGCTGCTGGAGAAAAGCCCGCTGGGTCGGGCGATCATGTTGATCGGATCCAACGAGCGGGCGACCCATTATTCCGGGATCAATACCCGACGGGTGTTGATGTGGGTATATGTCATCTCGGCCCTGCTCTGCGCTGTGGCCGCGTTTCTGATGATGTCGAAGCTGAACTCAGCCAAAGCGTCTTATGGAGAATCGTATCTGTTGGTGTCGATCCTCGCGGCGGTGCTTGGCGGCGTGAATCCGGATGGCGGCAGCGGGCGCATCGTCGGGATGGTGCTAGCGCTGTTCCTGCTGCAGATCATTGAGAGTGGGTTCAATATCCTCGGTATCAGCCCCTATCTGACGATGGCGCTGTGGGGTGTATTGCTGCTGTGCTTTATCCAGGCGCGAGGCATGCTGGGGCTGGAGAGAGTCGGATAAACTACCCATCCTCGGTGGCGAAGACGGGCAGCGTTTGTCTGCTACTTGCTACGCAGATGCACCGCCAGGCCGCTTTGCCCTGGCGCCAGCTCCGGGCGCAGCGTCAGCGATGGGATCAGATAGTCGCCATGATTTTGCCGGCGAAATGGAATGGGCTCGGTTTGCCACAGCGTGTCCAGCCGCCCGGCCAGGGTGGCGCACTGGTTGGCGAACTGCGCGGCATCGGTTTTGTCCGTGCGGTAGAACACCAGCGGCGGAAGCACCTCGAAGCCGGGATAGAACAGCATACCGTGCTGAATGGGGAACAGGATGTCGTCGATGGGGCCATTGATCCCGCGCGGTGAATAGTGTTCCGCCCAGCCGCCGGCGGTGACGATCAGCATTGCCCGCTTGCCGACGAAGGTGCCTTCCCCATAGCGATCGCCCCAGTGGCGGTCGCTGTGCTCGCCGACGCCATAGGCAAAGCCCCAGGCGTATACCCGGTCGATCCAGCCTTTCATGATCGCCGGCATCGAGAACCACCACAGCGGGAACTGAAAAATCACCGTATCGGCCCACAGCAGCTTTTCCTGCTCGGCTGCGATATCCGCGCTTTGAGTTCCTTGCGAAAAGGCCTGTTTTGAATCAAGGGTAGGACGCCAGAACTCGCCGACCGGCGGCGCGCCGCTGTCGTCGGCGTCATACCCGGCCTTCCAGCGCATGGCGTAGAGATCGGACACCTGGACTTCATGACCGGCCTGCTGCAGATGACGGATGGCGAAATCTTTGAGTCCGCCATTGAGGGAGCGCGGTTCCGGATGGGCGTAAATCAGCAGTACTTTCATAACATCACCTCTGAAGTGGGAAGATCTGCAGAGTAGGAAAGCTGGCGCTATAGTAGAAATTAATTACTTCAATCCCAGGTATAGCTGTGGTTAATTTACATCGTCTGGATCTCAATCTGCTGCGCACGCTCGACGTGCTGCTCAGTGAAAACAACGTCACCCGGGCGGCGCAACGGCTGAATCTGTCGCAGCCGTCGGTGAGTATTCAACTCGCCAGGCTGCGGGAGATGTTTGCCGACCCGCTGCTGATGCCGGGCCCGCGCGGCATGCAGCCCACCGCCCGCGCCGATGAGCTTCGCCAGCCGCTGCGCGCTGCGTTAGCCGCGCTGGAGCAGGCGGTGGCGCCGGTGGCGCCTTTTAATCCGGCCGCGGCGGCGGAGACCTGGCGGGTGGCGGCGACGGACTATATGGCTTCGGCGACCCTCATGCCGATGCTGGGCAGGCTACGCCTGGCCTCTCCCGGCAGTCGGCTGGCGGTATTCGAACTCCAGCCGGCGCGGCTGGAGCAGCAGGCGTCCAGCGATGAAGTGGATCTCTTTTTCCATACCCGCGAGGGCGCGCCGCCGGGGCTGCATCAGCGCCTGCTGTTTCGCGAGCGCTACGTGCTGGCGGGCCGGGCCGGGCATCCGGTGCTGCGGCAAGGGTTGAGCCTGGAAACGTTCTGTCAGCTGGAGCAAGCGATCGTCTCCCCGGACGGAGGCGGCTTCAGCGCGGCGACCGATACCGCGCTGGCGAATCTTGGCCTGACGCGGCGGGTTGTCCTTTCCGTGCCACATTTCCTGTTTATGCTGGAGACCCTGCGCAATAGCGATCTGGTGGCGGTGCTGCCGGAGCGGCTGGTGCGCGGGCAGAGCGGGCTGGCAGTCGTCGAGCCGCCGCTGGCGGTCGCCGGCTTTGAGATGCTGATGCTATGGCACGAACGCTGGCACCGCGACCCGGCGCATCAATGGCTGCGCCAGTTCATTGTGAATTCACTGGAGGAACAGACATGCTGAGCGGACTGAATCACCTGACCCTGGCGGTCAGCCAGCTGGCGCCGAGCGTGGCGTTTTATCAGCAGCTGCTGGGTATGACGCTGCACGCCCGATGGGAGAGCGGCGCCTATCTCTCCTGCGGCGATCTGTGGCTATGCCTGTCGCTGGATCCGCAGCGGCGCATCACCCCGCCGGAGGAGAGCGATTACACCCATTATGCGTTTAGCATCAGCGAAGCCGATTTCGCCTGCTTCGCCGCTCGTCTTGAGGTTGCCGGCGTGGCGGTCTGGAAGCTAAACCGCAGCGAAGGCGCCTCGCACTATTTCCTCGATCCCGATGGCCACAAGCTGGAGCTGCACGTCGGCAGCCTCGCCCAGCGTCTGGCCGCCTGCCGTGAACAGCCGTATAAGGGAATGGTGTTTTTTGACCAGTGAAGCGCTTTGCTGACGCGGGATCATCCGTCCCCCCGGTAAGCGCAGCGCCACCGGGGAGAACAGGTTACACTTCACTCCATCGCCACCTTCACCGCTTCTCCCAGCTTCACCATCACCGCTTTATGTTTCTCGGTCGGCGGCAGGGCGCAGTTGATCCTGACGCAGTTGCGATACTTGCCCGCCGCGGAAAACAGCGAGCCCGGCGCGACCTGGATCTTCAGCCGGCACAGCTGTTTGGCGACACAGACCATATCCACCTGCTCCGGGAGCTCCACCCACAGCATAAAACCCCCCTTCGGCCGGGTGACGCAGATCCCGCAGGGGAAAAATTCCCGCAGCCAGCAGGTATAGATCTCCATATTGCGCTGATAGATCTGCCGCATCCGCCGCACGTGACGGTGGTAGTGGCCTTCGCGAATAAAGTTACAGGCCGCCAGCTGAGTGGAGGGGACGTTGGTGCCGCTGGCGGCGTACTTCATCTGTAGCAGCTTGTCGTAGTAGCGACCGGGGGCGATCCAGCCGATGCGCAGGCCGGGGGCGATGGTTTTGGTAAAGGAGCTGCAGAGCATCACCCGACCGTCGATATCCCAGGAGTGAATGGTGCGCGGGCGCGGGTACTCGGTAGCCAGCTCGCCGTAGATATCATCCTCGAAAATAACGATATCGTGGCGCTGGGCCAGGTTCAGCACTGCGCGCTTGCGAGCGTCCGGCATGATAAAGCCCAGCGGGTTGTTGCAGTTCGGCACCAGGATCACCCCTTTGATCGGCCACTGATCCAGCGCCAGCTCCAGGGCCTCGATGCTGATCCCGGTTTCCGGATCGGTGGGGATCTCAATCGTCTTTAATCCCAGTCCGCGCAGCATCTGCATGGTGCCGTAGTAGCAGGGGGATTCCACGGCGATGATGTCCCCAGGCTGGCACACCGACAGCAGGGCCAGCGACAGCGCGCTGTGGCAGCCGCTGGTGAGCACCAGATCGTCGGCAGTCACCACCGATCCGCCGTCGAGCATCAGGCGGGCGATCTGCTCACGCAGCTCGCGGCGCCCGGCCAGTTCGTCATAGTTCAACACCTCAGTGAGGTTGTGCTGGATCGCCCGGCTCAGTTCGCGCCAGATGGGCTTCAGGCTTGGCTGCGTCACGTCCGGCGAGCCGCCGCCGAAGGGGATGATCGTTTTATCGTAGCGGGCGTCGAGCATGGTCAGCACCTGATCCCACTGGGTGATCTCCACCGGGCGCTGCACCGGGCGCGACATCGGCGGCACCGGCGGCTGGGCCTTGCGGGGGGCGACGAAATAGCCCGATCGCGGCTGCGGCACAATCATCTGCTGCTGCTCTAGCAGCTGATAGGCCTGCTGGACGGTGCTGATGCTGACGCCGTGCTCCTGGCTCAGGCTGCGCACCGACGGCAGTTTTTCGCCGTGGCGATACAGGCCCTGTTCAATGCGTTCGGCCAGCAGCGTCGCGAGATGTTGATAGCGGGTCATGTGTATCCTTAATTGCCGCCATACAGATGGGATAACCAGTACAGATGGCCGTAAAAAGTGGGGTCTGCTGTACGTTTTAGCTAATCTGTATGTTAAAGAAAAGTGTTTTGTGAATCTGTATTCCTTACCCCCAAATCCGTGAAGATAAAGCCTCTGGCAAGGTGAGGAGGTAGAGGATGGAATTTCACGAGAACAGGGCAAGACAGCCATTTATCGGTTTCGTACTGCTGGTGCGATTTGTCAAAAAATGGTGGCTTCAGGAGCAAACGCGCAGAGCTTTGCAGAAAATGAGCGACGAACAGCTGAAAGATATCGGCCTGCGTCGGGATCAGATCAATTAAAAAGTGCGGTTTTTTTCAGATATCATTTCTTCTTTGCCCCGGTAAGCGCTGGCGATGCCGGGGAAACATTCACGAAATTTATCAATTGATGCGACGTGACCTTCCGTTTCTTGATACTTACCCTGATAAGTATTATTTTCTTCTCAACAATGAGAGGAAAAGCTGTGACTGAAGACGAACTGTTTGCCCGCCGCCCACTGGGGATGCGGATGGCCATGGTGGTGCGCCAGTGGCGCGCGATTATTGACTCCGCTATCACCGATACGGGACTCACCCAGTCCAGCTGGACGGTGCTGATGCAGCTGCATCAGCTGGGAGACAACGTCTCGGTCAGTGAACTGGCGGAGGTGCAGGGGATTGAACTGCCGCCGCTGACGCGCACCCTCTCATTACTGGAAAAGCAGGGCTATCTGTTGCGTTCCACATCGCCATATGACAAACGCATTCGCCTGCTGACGCTGACCGCCGAGGGGCGGGCTATTCTGGAAAAACTGAGCCGCGTGATCGAGACCTATCAGGAGCGCGTAACCCAGACCATCCCGGAGGCCGACCTCGCCACCTTCAGCGCCACGTTAAATCAAATCGCCTGCCGTTTGCGGACTATCCGCGAAGAAGATAACAAGATCTAACACACTATGATGACGCCTGAACAAAAATTTGCCCGCTGGGTACGGGTGAGTATTGCCGCTTTTCTGGGAATATTCGCCTGGTTTATCGTTGCCGATATCTGGATCCCGCTGACGCCGGACTCCACCGTCATGCGCGTGGTGACCCCGGTTTCGTCGCGGGTCTCCGGCTATGTCTCGCACGTCTACGTGCATAACAATAGCCAGGTGAAAAAGGGCGACCTGCTGTATGAGCTCGACCCAACGCCATTCATTAATAAAGTTGAAGCGGCACAGATTGCCCTTGAACAGGCGAAGCTGAGCAACCAGCAGCTGGACGCGCAAATCGCCGCCGCCCGCGCCAACCTGCGCACCGCGCAGTACACCGCCCGTAACGATAAGGTCACGCTCGATCGCTATCAGCGCCTGAGCACCATGCAGAACGTCTCGCAGTCCGATCTCGACAAGGTGCGGACCACCTGGCAGACCAGCGAGCAGTCGGTCTCGGCGCTGAACGCGCAGATCCAGAACCTGCTGATCCAGCGCGGCGAGCGCGACGATAAGCGCAACGTCACCCTGCAGAAATACCGCAACGCGCTGGAGGAGGCGCAGCTGAACCTGGCCTGGACCAAAGTGCGTGCGGAAACTGACGGCATGGTCAGCAACCTGCAGCTTAACCCGGGGATCTACGCCACCGCGGCGACGGCCGTGCTGGCGCTGGTCAACAACGATACCGATATCGTCGCTGACTTCCGTGAGAAGAGCCTGCGCCACACCGCGGTAAACACCGATGCGGCGGTGGTCTTTGACGCCCTGCCGGGGGAAGTCTTCCCGGCGCACGTCACCAGCAGCGATGCTGGGATTCTGGCGGGGCAGGAGGCGGTTAACGGGCAGCTGTCGCAGCCGGAACAGTCCACCCGCTGGGTGCGCGACGCCCAGCGAATGCGCATTCACGTCGCGCTGGATCAGCCGCTGGAGAAACCGCTGCCGACCGGCGCCCGCGCCACGGTGCAGCTGTACAATAGCGAGGGACCTTTCGCCCGCACCTTCGCCGGCCTGCAGATCCATCTGGTGAGCTGGTTGCACTATGTCTATTAATACCCTGGCGCACGTCTTTACCCCGCACGGCAATATCGTCTACACGGCGAATGATTTTCGCCAGACGGTGCGTATCGCCGTGGCCGGGACCATTGCGCTCAGCATCTCCACCTTCTACGACGTGCAGTACGGCGTATTTTTTGTGGTGTATCCGCTGATGCTGATGTCGCTGGTGCCGGTGTTCAACCGCCACGTCGCCCGCCAGTTTGTGTTTAGCGCGGCGGTGAACTGCGTCGAAATGGTATTGATCGTTGGTTATCTGTCGCAATGGCCGGTGATCATGACGCTGGTGGTGTTCGCCCTGTACGTGATGCGTTTTCGCTTTATGAGCCAGGGGCCGCTGTTTCTGCTGGGGTCGATGGGGGTGGTGTGTCAGAGTACGATGCTCAACTTTATGAGCTACCCGACCAGTAACTGGCACACCCTGATGTTCTCCAACATGGAAGCGTGCGTGCTGGCGGTGGCGCTAAGCGCGCTGCTGCATTACCTGATCCCGGACGTCGAGCCGCGCAAGCCGCCGCCGCGCCTTGAAAAAGACGCCGCCCGCATCCGCCACGAGTCGCTGCTCTCCGGAACGGTGGCGACGATCATCTTCGTGGTGTTTCAGATCTGCGATCTCAGCGACTCGCTGTCAGCGCTGATGGCCGGGATCCTGATCCTGTTCCCGATGCACTATCGCGGGGCGGTGATCAGCTCGATCTGGCGCGTGGCGGGGGTGGTGCTGGCCTGTCTCTATATTCTGGTGGTGCAGTTGATTATCTATGACTTCAGCAACCACATGGTCCTGATGATGCCGCTGATTGGCCTCGGGCTGGCCTTCAGCGCCCGTCTGCACGTGATGGAGAAAGTGGGCGCCGGGGTGGGCTTCGCCAGCATCACCACCATCGGCATTATGTTTGGCCAGAATCTGCATCCCTATCAGGATCTGGTATTCAGCGATCTGTACCGCATCACCTCGGTGACGGTCTCGCTGGTGGTGACGCTGACCCTGGTCTTTCTGATGCACCGTCTGCTGAACTGCTTTGCGGCGACGCGCTTTGTGGTAAGCGATTAACCTGCCGGTGGGAAGGTGGCGAGACAGCGCCACGCTTCCCCGTCCTGCTGATACAACGCCGCCGTCTGTTCCGGGACGATCCAGGCTCGCGCGTCGGCTTCCGTCCCCTCAAGCAGGATGCACAGCCCGCAGCCGCTGCGCAGCTGGCGGGGAATATCTTTGACCTCGAAGGTCATTCCCGCCGCCTGCAGGGCTTTGCGCGTGCGCACCACTCCCACCGTGGAATGAAATAAAAACAGAAACGTTGTCATCCGCGCCTCCGCTGGCGCTGGCCGATCAGCGCCGCGCCGATCGCCCCGGCATACTGGGCGTCGGGATGGGTTGTCACCGCCATGCCGACATGGCTTTCCAGCATGCGGGCAAAGGCGGCGCAGTGGCTGACGCCGCCGGTAAACAGCAGCGGTCCCTGCGCCGATAAGCGGCCGATAAAGTTCGCGCTGCGCCGGGCCATGGCGTTAATCACCCCCGCCAGAATCGCCTCCGGCGCGACCCCGGCCGACCGCAGGCTGATGACTTCCGATTCGGCGAATACCGTACACATGCTGGTGATGGCGTGCGGTTCCACGCCGTCGGTAATGACGTCCAGCTGTTCGACGCTGGCGCCGAGGGTTCGTGAAATGACCTCCAGAAAGCGGCCGGTGCCGGCGGCGCATTTGTCATTCATCAGAAAGTCGCTGAGGTTGCCCCCGGCATCCAGCTGGATAACCTTGCTGTCCTGGCCGCCGATATCAATCACCGTGCGGGTGTCCGGCGCCAGCAGGCGGGCGCCGAGACCATGACAGGAAATCTCCGTCACCTGTTTATTGGCGAAATCCACCAGCTGGCGGCCATAGCCGGTGAGGGTTAAAAAGGGCGTTTCCGCGAGGCCAGCGCGCAGCGTCTCCCAGGCCTCATGGATGGCGTCGGCGGGGCGAAAGGGGGTCGGGCAGAGGAAACGACGCGTAATCACCCCGTCCGCCAGCAGGATGCCTTTCGTGGCGGTGGAGCCGGAATCAATACCAACCGTGTAGATCACGCCTGCTCCTTACAGCATTTCGATAAAGGCGGCGACGCGGGTGCTGAGCTGGCCGAGGTCCGCTGTCGAATAGTCGGTTTCAATCGCCATATAAGGAAGGTCGTGCTGCTGGCGCAGATGGCGTTTAATGGCCAGCGATTCCACGGCATAGGTATGGCAGGCCTGCAGGATGACGTCGATTACCCCGTCGGCCTGGTACTCCTCCACCATCTGGCTCAGCAGCTGCAGGCGCTGATCGTTAGGGGAAATACAGGAGCAGCCGATGGCGAGATATTTATCGGTTAAGGCGTCGTAGACGTCGCCCTCTTCCGCCACGCAGCGCTCGGTCGCCTTCGCGCCGGTGCAGTTTTCATAGCCCACCACCCAGCCGCCGTTTTCTTCGATGGCGCGAACCACTTTCTCCGCCGCCCCGCCGATCGGGCAGCCGGTGATCAGAATGCGCGGGCGTGAGGCCAGTCGTTGACCCTGCCGCCACTCCTGACGGATGCGCTCCGCCATGGCGTTGAGCTCGTCAATCAGCGCGGTTTTGTCGAAGCGGAAGGTGGCGCCATACACCACTTTCAGGATGTCGCCGCCGCTGAGCGCCGGCGGATTGAGCTGCCCGAGACGATAAAAGTGGGCCAGCGCCCGGCGTTCGCGGTTTTTCAGCACGATGGCCTCGCGCAGCGCCGCCTCGCTAATCGGCGCGCCAAACTGCGCCTCAATCACCTGCTGCAGGCGCAGGATCTCCGCTTTCCACAGGGCGCGGGAGGCCGCGTCGCTGGCGCTGTTCGGCAACTGCATCACGTGGACCGCCTTGAACTCGGCCATGTACTCGTACATTTTCTTTTTACCGTCGCAGGTGGTTTCCCCAACCACCAGGTCAGAGAAATAGAAGTAGGGGCATTTATCGGTTTTGCCGAAGCCGTAGCTGCTTTTGATTAACGGACAGAGGTTGCGCGGCAGATCTTTTTCCGCTTCCTCGATGGTTTCATCGGAGGTGGAGCACAGCGAGACCACCACGGCCCCCGCCGCCATGGCGATCTCCTGAGGCATAAAGGTGCAGTAGGTGCCCACCAGCGGCACGTTCTGCTCTTTAAGATCCATGACGGTGAGAAAGCCCTTCTGGCGAGCTTCCGAGAACTGGTCAAAAATGGCGGGTAGATCGGTGATAAGCGACATGGTTTTCCTTCCCCGTACACGGGAGATGCTGAAAGAGTCGCCATTATAACCCTGTTGTTTGTATGCTTTTATTGATCTCCTGCGTCTGCGCGCGGCGTTAATAGACCTTCTTTAAATCCATCTCTTCCTGGATCCGCTCGCTCCATGCCAGATGGGTGCGGATGGCTTCTTCGATACCGGCGTTGTAAAACAGCGGCCCCAGCTCCTGGGCGATAAAGTCGACAAAAAATTCAGCGTCAAACTGCTCCAGTTCGAGGTTAAATGTCTCTTCGCAGTACTTGCTGAGCCTGTCGCGCAGCAGGTCGCGCTGCGCCGGGCTGAGTTCAATCTCACTCATGATGGGGCTTTCTCCGTAAAAGGGGTCACGACTGCCGGGCTTCAATGACCGCTTGCGCGCACTGACGCTGGTGGCGTAACAGTCCGGCGAGGCAGCAGGCGGCGGCGAGCCCCGCGACCACCGCCAACAGGTGGAAGGGCAGTCTCCCGCCATGGAACCACAGCCAGCGCGCGCCTTCAATCGATAAGGCGCTGACGCTGAGGATCACGATATTCAGCGAGGCGGAGACCGTGCCTTTCGGCAGGTCGTTGGAAAAGAGGGTAAAGCGGAACAGCGTCGGGAAAATCAGCCCGATGCCAAAGGCGTAGAAGCAGGTGCCGAGCACCGACCACAGCCAGACGTGCGGCCAGGCCAGATTCCCGACGATCAGGATGGCCAGGCCGAGCATCTGTACCGGCACCGCGCTCAGCACAAAGCGCGGACGGGTGGGATCTTTTACCCAGCGCGCCACCGACAGGTTGGCAATGATGACGGCGCTGAAGACCGGCACCTGGCTCCAGGCGAACTCGCTGGTGGTCAGCCCGCCGGCGTCCATTAAAATCACCGGCGATACCGCCACCCAGCTCATCAGCGGAATATAGCTCAGCGACAGCGTGGCGGCGCCGAGCAAAAAGATGCGGTTGCGAAAGACGTTGCGAAAATCGCGCAGCACGCCCAGGGGGCTGAACGGCACATCGCCGCGGCGCACCGTCTCCGGCATGGTCAACAGCAGCCCCAGCCAGGCCACCAGCCCCATGGCGGCGATAATGCCGAACAGCGCTTTCCAGTGGATAAAATGCATCAGCGCCGCGCCGGAGAGCGGGCCGACGATCGGCGCCACCAGCACGACGGAGGTGATCACCGCCATCAGCCTGATCGACCTTTTTTCCTCAAAGGCTTCCTGTACGGTGACGTAGCCGACGGTGGCGATAAAGCAGATGCTGGTGCCCTGCACGAAGCGGGCGATCAGGAACTGGGTCATGGAGGTGGTGAACAGCGTCGCCAGGCAGGCGAGGGTGAAAATCAGCGCGCCGGTGAGCAGTACCGGACGCCGTCCGATCCGGTCAGAGAGCGGCCCCAGCAGCCACTGCAGCGCCATGCCGCCGGCCATATACAGGCTCACCGAGGCTGGAGCCAGCGCCACATCGGCGTTGAAATCCCGCACCACGTGCAGGATCCCCGGCTGGATCAGGTCGGTGGTGAGATAGGCGGAAAAATCATACAGAATGAGCGCCGCCGGGAAGAACAGCGCGGCGGCGTGCCGGGTTAGCCAGCGGGTCATCCGGTGCATCATCTCGCCCTCCCTGTGGAATATTTTTCAGCGCTATTGTTCAGATAGTATCATTGCTAACCAATATGCAGATGCAGCAGCGACGGGATCTGCGAGAGCAGCCACAACAACAGGCCGATGGTTCCCCCGACCAGGGTGCCGTTGATGCGGATGAACTGCAGATCTTTACCGATATTAAGCTCGATCTGCCGTGACATATCGCGGGCGTCCCAGCTCTTCACCGTGTCGCTGATATGCCGAGTGAGGAAGGCGGCGAACTCCGGCGCCACCCGGTGCGCCGCCTGCTCCAGGTGTTCGTTAAGCGATTCGCGCAGCGCGTCGTCGCGGAGTAAGGTTTCACCGAACCACTGGCCAGCCTCGGCGATGCGCTGCTTGATACGCGAGTCGTCGCTGCTGATATCGTTTTTCACCCAACCGCGCAGGTCGCCCCACACTTCGCCAAGATAGCGATTGAAGGTCTCATCATTTTTCAGCCACGCTTTGATGTTATCGGCCTTCTGCGCCAGTTCCGGGTCGGATTTCAGGTTATCGATTAGCTTTTGCGTCGCGCGGTCAAAGGTCTGGCGGATCTGGTGGGTGCGATCGTGAGTGACCTCGTCCAGCAGGGTATTCACGGCGTCGGTGACCATCTCGGCGCTGTGCTCGCCGAGCCACTCGGTGGGTAATAGCCTGGCCTTCAGCGGGTGTTCGGTCTCCAGCCAGCGCACGATGCCGCGGGCGATAAAGGCGCGGGAGCTGTCGCGCTGCAGCAGGGCGATCAGCTGATTTATCAGCGAATCCAGCAGCTTTTGATGGCGGTTGTCGCGGGTCAGCCCCTCCAGCATCATGGCGCTGGTCTGCGTCAGGTCGACCTTATCGATCGCCTTATGCACCGCGCGCCGCAGCAGGCGCTGAATGCGGGCGTCATCGGTCAGTTCGAGAAAACCGCTCATCACCTGCAGCAGGTGCTGGCCGACCCGCCGGGCGTTCTCCGGCTGGCTGAACCAGTTGCCGAGCATCAGAGCTGGTTGATAGCGGCGGATCAGCGCCACCAGCGACGGGGTATCGAGGAACTTCTCTTCCACAAAGCGGCCGAGGTTGTCGGCGATGCGATCTTTGTTGCGCGGGATAATCGCGGTATGGCGGGCGACAAAGGGCAGCGGAATACGACGAAACAGGGCCACCACCGCAAACCAGTCGGCCAGCGCCCCGACCATCGCCGCTTCGGAAATGGCCTTCAGCGCGCTGACCCATGGCGTCGGCGGCAGCAGCAGGGTGGTGATAAATAGCGCGGCGGCGATCAGCAGCAGCGACAGCGCCAGCAGTTTGGCGCGTTTCAGTTCAGCGAGTTTTTCCATAAACTTAAGCATATAACCTGACGGCGAGGTCGTGCAAAAATCGCCAGATAATCCACAGACCGAACATCATCAGGATCGCCCCCGCCGCCCGCTCGACCCGCCAGACGATGGCGCTCAGGCGGTGCTGCACCTGCGGCAGCGCAATCGCGCTCACCAGCAGTAAATCCCAGAAGAACACCACGCTGACCATCCACAGGCCACTTACCGTTTGCTGCAGCAAGGTAACCGCCGGCCCCAGCAGGGAGGTCATCAGCGCCAGATAAAACAGCGCGTTCTTCGGGTTGAGCAGCGATGACCCCAGCCCCAGCAGCAGCTGCTTGCCGAACCCCGGACACGATGCGCGAACGCTCTCCACCGCCAGCGCCGCGGGACGGCTGCGAATCAGCAGGCTGCCAATCCACAGTAAATAGCCTGCGCCCAACAGCTCGATGAGCAAAAACAGCAGCGGCGCCTGGCGCAGAAGCCCCCAGCCAACGATGGCCAGGACAATATACAGCGCATTCCCGGCGGCGATGCCGAGACACAGTCCGAGGCTGCCGCGGATCCGGTAGCGTACAGCGTAACCGACCAGCAGAAAAAAATCGGGGCCCGGGCTGAGCAGAGCGACAAAGTGGGACAGGGCTAACGCCGGAAAGGCGGCGGGGAAGAGAGTCGATAAGGTATGCATAGTGGCCTCGATAATGGTGCTGAGGCCACCCTACGCCAGGTGGAAAATTACTTATTGTCGGAAATTGATCGGCTTTGCGCATACTGCCGCGGCGTGGCGGCGGTATAGCTGACGAAGGTTTTATGGAAATGGCTCTGATCGGCAAAGCCGGCCTGATAGCCGACGTCGGCAATAGGGTCCCCGGCACGTAAGCGCGTTTTCGCATATTCAATGCGCGCCATATTGATCAAACTGGCGGGCGTCAGGCCGGTATCCTGTTTCACGGCGCGGATAACGGTCTCTTTACGTAGCGCGCTGTCGTGGGCCAGCTTATCCAGCGATGGCGGCGCCGGCAGATCTGTCGCCAGGCGCTGAAACAGCAGGGCGCTGGCGTGATGTGGCGCCTGCGGCGCGGCGGCGCACAGCGGCAGCGCGTGCAGGAGCTGCGCCAGCCGGGCGGGCAGTTGCTCAATGCGGCCGCGGCTCATCAGGGCGACAATCTGCTGGAAGCAGGCAAAGAGAGGGCTGTCGCGCAGCAGCGGCTGCGGCGAGGTGATACTGGCGCCAGGGGGAATATCTGGACGCTGCGCATGGCACCATGCCGCCTCCAGGTACAGCATATGATAGCTGCGCGGCCGGTCACGCAGCGGATTACAGCTATGCGGCGCGTGCGGCGGGATCACGATCAGATCCCCGGGCTGCAGGAGATATTCCTGACCATTGCACAGGCAGCGCGTTTCACCGTCGATAATCGCCCCCACCGAGAGCTGCGGGTGGCTGTGGCGCTTATAGGCCTGACGGCTGCCCCAGGTGCTGCGCAGCTCCAGCCACGGCAGGCGATCGTCTCGCCAGAAGGTTTGGGGAATATCTCGGGTATGGTTCACCGCATCGACCTTTGCTGAGGGGATAAATCGTTTATAGCATGCTGCGCCGAGGCTGTCGCCCGCCGGGATTTGCGTACCGCGTCGAAAAAGGATGTCACGCTTGCAGTCCGGGGAAATATGTTTTCGTCGCGGAACGTAAAATCCCGGTTTCCGGGGTGTCAGCGACATTCATGGGAGGTAGAGTCCCTGCAGGATAAGCAGGCAGGGATGAGCCGATGGCAAAGGGCACCACCTCGACGCCGCATGATGCGGTGTTTAAACAGTTTCTCACTCAGGCCGACATCGCGCGTGATTTCCTGGCGATCCATCTACCGCCTGCGCTGCGTCAGCGCTGCGACCTCGATACCTTACAGCTGGAGTCGGCAAGCTTTATCGAGGAGAGCCTGCGGGCATGGTACTCCGATGTGCTGTGGTCACTCAAAACCGCGTCTGGCGAGGGATACATTTATGTGGTTATCGAACATCAGAGCTCGCCGGATGCGCAGATGGCCTTCCGCCTGATGCGCTACGCCATCGCCGCGATGCAGCGCCATCTGGATAGCGGTCATACCAGACTGCCGCTGGTGGTGCCGATGCTGTTCTATCACGGAGCGACCACGCCATACCCGTGGTCGCTCAACTGGCTGGACTGCTTTGTCGATCCACCGCTGGCGAGAGAGCTTTATGCCTCGCCCTTTCCGCTGGTGGATATCACGGTGATCCCCGACGATGAGATCGTTCGCCACCGGCGGGTGGCATTACTCGAGCTGATACAGAAGCATATTCGCCAGCGCGATTTAATGGCGATTGTTGAGCAGCTGACGACGATTTTACTTAGCGGTGACGCTAATGACAGGCAGATAAAAACGCTGTTTAATTATCTACTGCAGACTGGCAACGCGCGTCGCTTTGGCCGGTTTATCCAGGAAGTGGCGCAACGGGTTCCTCAGCACAGGGAGAGATTAATGACCATCGCCGAACGATTACAGGAAGTGTGGCGCAGAAAAGGCAAGCGTGAAGGACAGCATGCCGAGGCGCTGCGCATTGCCCAGAGGATGCTGGCCGACGGCATTGCCCGCGAGACGGTGGTGAAAATCACCGGCCTGACCGCCGACGAGATCGCCGCGCTGGCGCATTGATAACGCCGGGGCGGCCTGACGGTCGCCCCGGTTAGCCACCGTTATGGAATATTCCGGATATACCTAACTTTACCCGCATCGCCAGCCATCTCGACTACCCTTAATATCCTTAACGGCATTTTTGACTGCCTTAATAGCGATAACAAGGAGACATGCGATATGGCCTATCAGACGGTGAATCCTGCGAACAATCAGCTTATTAAAACGTACCCGGCGCACAGCGATGCGGACGTGGAAGCGGCGCTGCGGCAGGCGGATGCGCTCTATCATTCGGCCTGGGCGAAAGGGGATATCGAACCGCGCCTGGCGGTGCTGCATAAGCTGGCGGATCTGATCGACAGCCGGGCGGAAGATCTGGCGAAAATCGCCAGCGAGGAGATGGGGAAACTCATTAAGCAGAGCCGCGGCGAAGTGAAACTGTGCGCGCAAATCGCCCGCTACTACGCCGATAACGCCAAATCGATGCTGGCGCCGGTGAAATATCCCACCGAACTCGGCGACGCCTGGGTTGAACACCATCCCATCGGCGTATTAGTGGCGGTGGAACCGTGGAACTTCCCCTATTACCAGCTGATGCGCGTCCTGGCGCCAAACCTGGCGGCCGGGAACCCGGTTATCGCCAAACACGCCAGCATTGTGCCGCACTGCGCGGAGACCTTTGCTCATCTGGTGCGCGAGGCCGGCGCACCAGATGGGGCGTGGACCAATCTGTTTATCTCCCAGGATCAGGTGGCGAAGATTATCGCCGACGATCGTGTGCAGGGCGCGGCGCTGACCGGGTCGGAAAAAGCTGGCAGCGTGGTGGCGGCGCAGGCGGCGAAGCATATTAAAAAATCGACCCTGGAACTCGGCGGCAACGATGTGTTTGTGGTGCTCGACGATGCCGACCTCGATCGCGCGGTGAAAATCGGCGTCCAGGCGCGGCTGAACAATGCCGGCCAGGTGTGTACTGCCGCCAAGCGGTTTATCCTGCATGAGAACATCGCTGAGTCGTTTCTGACGAAATTTAGCGAGGCGTTTCGCCAGGTAAAAATAGGCGATCCGCTGGATGAAAGCACCACGCTGGGGCCGCTCTCCTCTAAAGATGCGCTGGAAACCTTAAGCAAGCAGGTTGACGAGGCGGTCAAAAACGGCGCCACGCTGCATCTGGGCGGCAAACCCGTGGCGCGAGACGGCAACTTCTTTGAACCCACTATCCTGACCGGTATCTCCCGCGACAACCCGGCGTACTTCGAAGAGTTCTTTGGCCCGGTGGCGCAGATCTACGTGGTGAAAAACGATGAGGAGGCGATTGCGCTTGCCAACGATTCTCACTATGGCCTGGGCGGCGCGGTGTTCAGTCAGGATATCGAACGCGCTAAACGGATGGCATCCGCCATTGAAACCGGGATGGTCTATATCAACTGGCTGACCGATACCGCGCCCGAACTGCCGTTTGGCGGCGTGAAGCGTTCCGGTTATGGCCGGGAGCTCTCCGATCTCGGCATCAAAGAGTTTGTGAACCAAAAGCTGGTGGTGGTTCGCCGCTAAGCCCGACCATAAAAAAACCTGCCATCCGGCAGGTTTTTTTATAATAGATTTATTGCACTTCGACTTTATCCCAGCCGCTTTTGAACATACAGCTGTCGACTAAGGTCTCCCGCTGATATTCATTCGCGTCTTCTACCGTATAACTTGTTTCAACATCCTGTTTCTTATGCTTTTTGTCGGTTTTTTCTGAACTGGACCCGGTCACCACGTTATCCGGAGGGAGATCGACCAGGGCCTGCGCTTCACATTCGGTGAGCTTTTTATGCATGTCGGCATCGCTTAAACCCGGCTTCACCCAGGTATACTGAGTGCAGCCGGTGAGCAGCAACGCCAGGCTCAGCGCAGAGAGCGCGGCGAGACGTGATTTCATCAGAAGGTAATCCCGCCGCCCACGTAGGCGCCATCAATCAGGGTGTGGTTTGGGCGGCCCTCTTTGCCGTCAACGCTCACGTGACGGTAACCGACCTTCAGGGTCAGTGGACCAACCGGGGACCAGCTCACGCCGCCGTTCGCCTCAACATAGTTTTTCACGCTGTTGTTCAGGCCGTCGGGCGCGACATACCCTTCGCCAAACACGTGGATGCTGTCGGTCAGGGCCACGTTCACCCCGCCGCCGACCGGAAACGCGACGCCGTTATCGCCTTTTTTCGGCCCGAGGTAGATAGCTTTCGCGCCAGCGTTGAGCATCACCGGGCCAACTTCCAGATTGTAACCCGCGCCAACGCCGCCGGTCTGGCTACCATCATCGGTATTCTTCAGCCAGTGGCTTTCGGCATACAGGCCGGAAGAGGATTTACCCATTTCCATATTCAGGTTGGTAAAATTCTTACCTTGTTCAACGGTAAACCCCATTGCCATGGCGGAACCAGAGACCGCGGTCAGGGCAGCAACAATCAGGATGTTAAGCTTTTTCATGGTTTGCTCCTCGTCATTAAATTTGTCTGAGGGCACCTTAACAATCGATGTTTACCTCTGCAAATGTGACTTACGTCGATTTTTTATGCTGTATTTGTCAGGGAAGTGTTTTGAAAATGTTGTCATGACGTTGGGTTATGGCGAGGTCAATCATCAAATTTGGTCTGTTTAGCCACAGTTTAATGGGTGGGCTAAACAGAAACTGAACAGGGCGGGCATTAATTATTAAGCATCCTATTCATTGAATTTCTTATTATTTCCAAAAGTGTTTCTGCTGTTACTTATAAAAACGTTGATTTACATTTTTCGACGCGATGACGACATTTTATCCCTGTCTTTGACGATGTACGGGGAGAGAAGGGGGCCTGCGCCTTAGCGCGCAGGCGGGCAAATTAGCGTCGTAGCCCGGCAAATGCCGCGCGAATCTCCTCTTCCGGCAACTGAATGCCGATAAACACCAGCGTGCTGTGCGGCGTTTCATCGCCCCACGGGCGATCCCAGTCGGCGCTGTAGAGGCGCTGCACGCCCTGGAACAGCAGGCGATTTGGCTCGCCGTCGATCCACAGCATCCCTTTATAGCGCATCAATTGCTCGGCGAAGGAGAGCAGCAGGTTTTCCATTACACGCGACACTTCGCTGATATCCACCGGGTAATCCATCTCAACCACGATTGATGACACGTCGTTTTGCTTCTCTGCCATAAAGTGGAAACGCGGTTTGCTGTTTACGACGTTCTCTTCCAGCATAAAGCCGCTGGTGTTAAACAGCTGGCTAAGATCGATATCGCCGTGAATGACGGTATAAATCGGCGCCCGGGCATTGATGCGCGCCAGCCGTTCGCGCAATTTTTCGGTGTCGCCGGCAACATCAGTTTTGGTCAGCAAAATGCGGTCTGCGTAGCCCACCTGCGACTGGGCGATGGTGAACTGATCCATCTGCTGGTCGGCATGGACCGCATCCACCAGGGCGATCACGCCATCCAGCAAATAGCGCTCGCAAAGCACCTCGTGGGAGAAAAAGGTCTGGATGATCGGCCCCGGGTCGGCCATGCCGGTGCATTCAATCACCAACCGGTCGAACCCGATTTCACCGCGGTCGCGGCTGTCGAGCAGATCAAGCAGGGCGTCTTCCAGTTCGTTGGAGCGCGTACAGCAGATGCAGCCGTTGGTCAGGGTTTTAATCTGCGTGGCGCGGTCGCCGATCAGCTGATCGTCAACGGCGACTTCGCCAAATTCATTTTCAATCACGGCGATTTTAAAGCCGTGCTGTTCGTTAAGAATATGGCGCAACAGGGTGGTTTTACCTGCGCCGAGAAAACCGGTGAGTAGGGTGACTGCAATCGGTGCCATTATTGCCTCCATTAACAGCAGCGGACGCCGCCTTTGCCGTCGCCGCCGTAGCGGGCCTGCTGGCGTTCGCGGAAGAATTCTTCATAAGTCATGTACGGCTGATCCGGATGGTTGGTTTGCATATGGGTGACGTAGTTGTCGTAATCCGGAATGCCAATCAGCATTTTCGCCGCCTGACCGAGATATTTTTTTGCCTGACCTAAGTTACCAAACATTGTAAGTTCCAGATAACGAATAAAGCCGGATGGCGGCTAGCGCCTTCTCCGGCCTACGTTGATGCGCTTTTTTGTAGGCCGGATAAGCGTAGCGCCATCCGGCATCGGGGTTAATGATGTGACGAGGTCTTCACGCCGCCTTCCGGTACCGGCACGTACGGGGTCTCTTTGTCGGTACGCACTTTATTGTTGCGGACAGTGAGCCAGGTTTTGATGCCGTAGAAGATGATGCTGTACACCACCACCAGGAACAGGATGCTCAGGCCGGCGTTGGTGTAGTTGTTGACCACGATATGGTTCATGTTGGCCACCTGCTGGGCGGTCAGCTCGCCACCGGCGGCGATCTTCTCTTTATACTGCTGAGCCATAAAGAAGAAGCCTTCCATCTGCGGGTTGGTGCTGAACAGCTTCAGGCCCAGCGCCCAGGTGGTGCACAGTAGCAGCCACACAGCCGGGATCACGGTGACCCAGATATATTTGGTGCGCTGCATTTTGACCAGCACCACGGTGCCAAGCACCAGCGCCACCGCGGCCAGCATCTGGTTAGAGATACCGAACAGCGGCCACAGGCTCTTCACGCCGCCCAGCGGGTCGACCACGCCCTGATACAGCAGGTAGCCCCACAGCCCGACGCAGCCGGCGGTACCGATAATCCCGGCGACCAGCGAGTCGGTTTTTTTCAGGAACGGCACGAAGTTACCCAGCAGATCCTGCAGCATAAAGCGGCCTGCGCGGGTCCCCGCATCCAGCGCGGTGAGGATAAACAGCGCTTCAAACAGGATACCGAAGTGGTACCAGAAGCCCATATCCGCCATCGGGATGATTTTGTGGAACACATGAGCGATACCCACGGCCAGCGTCGGCGCGCCGCCCGCGCGGTTCAGGACCGACGGTTCGCCGATATCTTTCGCGGTTTGCAGGATTTGCTCAGGTGAGATCACGAAGCCCCAGGAGCTGACGGTCGCTGCCGCGTGAGCGGTGACATCCCTCAGCTGGGCGGCAATCAGCGCCGCGTTTTCACCGCCCATTTCGTGCAGGTTCGGCATGGTGATACCCAGACCCGCCGGCGGGGTGTTCATCGCGAAGTAGAGGCCCGGTTCGATAATTGAGGCCGCTACCAGCGCCATCACCGCCACGAAGGACTCCATCAGCATTGCGCCGTAGCCGATAAAGCGGGCGTCGGTTTCGTTGGCCAGCAGCTTCGGCGTGGTGCCGGAGGCGATCAGGGCGTGGAAGCCGGAGACCGCGCCGCAGGCAATAGTGATAAACAGGAACGGGAACAGGGCGCCTTTCCACAGCGGACCGGTACCGTCAATGTACTGGGTCACCGCCGGCATTTTCAGGTCCGGGTTAAGGATCACGATACCCAGCGCCAGGCCAACGATGACGCCGATTTTCAGGAAGGTCGCCAGGTAGTCGCGCGGCGCCAGAATCAGCCATACCGGCAGCAGAGCCGAGATAAACGCGTAGCCAATCAGGGTAAAGGTGATGGTGGTGTCTTTAAAGGTCAGCGCCGGGCCCCAGTACGGGTCGTGGGCAATCACGCCGCCGAAGTAAATAGACGCCACCAGCAGGACGATACCGATGACCGATACTTCGCCTACGCGGCCCGGGCGCAGGAAGCGCATGTAGATCCCCATGAACAGGGCAATTGGCACCGTCGAGCAGACGGTGAAGACGCCCCACGGGCTTTCCGCCAGCGCTTTCACCACGATCAGCGCCAGCACCGCGAGGATGATGATCATTATCAGGAAGCAGCCGAACAGCGCGATGGAGCCCGGTACGGGACCCATCTCCTGTTTGATCATCTCGCCCAGCGAGGCGCCGTTACGCCGTGAGGAGATAAACAGCACCATAAAGTCCTGTACCGCGCCTGCCAGCACGACGCCCGCCAGCAGCCACAGGGTGCCCGGCAGGTAGCCCATCTGCGCGGCGAGCACCGGGCCCACCAGCGGACCGGCGCCGGCAATCGCGGCAAAGTGGTGGCCAAACAGCACGTAGCGGTTGGTCGGCACATAGTTCAGTCCATCGTTATTAATGACCGCCGGCGTGGAGCGCGTCGGGTCAAGCTTCATCACCTTCTGCGCGATATACAGGCTGTAATACCGGTAGGCGACGAGATACACGGAAACCGACGCCACCACGATCCACAGGGCACTGACGTGCTCACCGCGGCGCAGGGCGACGACTGAGAGGCAAAATGCCCCGATGATCCCGAGAATCACCCAGGGTATGTGCTTGAATAGTTTTTTGGTATCCATAGTAAAACCTGGCGTTAATGAGATGAATAATTGGCCGAAGCCGTCTGGTTTTAAGTAAGGGTTGATGGAGGTATTGATTAGCTAGGCTGTCTCCGATCTTGCCAGACCGGCGCGCGCGTAAAGATGAGTAAATGGGTGAGTGGTTGTATAGGAGGTTAAGCGGTTACTGGAAGGGGTAAGCGGTTGGCTACGAAGTGAACAGGGCGGGATTATGTGATTGTGATCACAGGAGATTGTGGCCTGCGACGCTGTGGGTTAACGCTCCTCCCCAACCGGGGAGGAGCAGACAAGGCGATTACACTGCGACTTCCATTTCCATCATTACCGGGTGGAAGCGGCGCTTAAAGTAGATCAGCCCGTGGCCCTGCTGGCTCAGGGTTATATTCCTGATTTCTACCAGATAGACCAGGTGGGTGCCGATGGTTTGTACCTGGCTAATCTCCCCTTCGAGACTGGCCAGCGACCCCTTCAGCACCGGCTGCCCGAGCGCGCCCTGCTGCCAGCCGCTGAGGGCAAAACGCTCTTCCATCGTCACCCCGGTCATCCCGGCGAAATGACGGGCCATGATTTCCTGTTCATGGTTCAGCACGTTGATGCACAACTTGCCGTTGCCCTGAAACACCGGGTTCATCGCGCTGTTGGCGTTGATACACACCATCACCGAGGGCGGCGTATCCGTCACCGAGCACACCGCCGTGGCAGTAATCCCGCAGCGGCCGGCTTCGCCTGCGGTGGTGACCACGTTAACCGCCGCCGACAGGCTGGCCATGGCATCGCGAAAACGCAGGCGTTGTTCATCTAATTGCATTATGACCTCCCGCTGCGAATTACTTCAGCAGCTTATCCAACATGTTGATATCAGCGTTATTGTGCAGATGCGGCACCGTCCAGCCGTTCTGGTCGTACTCGGACAGGCAGCGGTCGACCATCGCCATCATCTTGTCCATATTGCCGGAGCTCTGCGCCTGGCGCAGACACTGCAGGCGAATCTCATCCTGGCTACCGGAGTAGTTGATTTCATACAGCTCGTGGCGGCCGCCGAATTCGCTGCCGATGGCGTCCCACATCAGTTTGAGGATCTTGATACGTTCAACGTGATCCATACCGTTGGAGCCGCGCACGTACTTCGCCAGATACTGGTCAATCTGCGGATTGTTCAGATCGCGGGCGCTGGACGGCAGATAAATCAGGCCGCTGGTGACGTTGCGCTCGATGATGTTCTTGATCTTGGCGTAGGCCATCGGGGCCATCACGCGATAGGTCTGCAGCGCGGCGTGATCCGGCAGCCATGCGCCGTTGACCCACGGCGTCGCTTCCGAGCACATGGAATCGCTCAGCGCCCAGAACATGTTGCGCCATGCCACCACTTCGCCGAGGTCGGCCTGCACGCCGCGGAACTCGAGGGTGCCGGTACATTCCAGCGAGCGCTTCAGCAGGGCGGTGATAAAGTCCAGTTTTACCGCCAGACGTACGCAGGCCTGCAGCGGGTACATGCGGGCGAACCCCCCTTCCATGGTCCAGCGGCGGCAGCGGTCGAAGTCGCGATAAATCAGCACGTTCTCCCATGGGATCAGCACCTTATCCATTACCAGAATCGCGTCGTTCTCGTCGAAACGGCTGGAGAGCGGATAGTCGTACGGGGAGCCGGTCGCGCCGGCGACCATCTCATAGGAGGCGCGGGAGATCAGCTTGACGCCTTCGGCGTCCATCGGCGCGACGAACATCAGCGCGAAGTCCGGGTTTTCGCCCATCACCTGCGCGGAGCCGAAGCCGATCATGTTGTAGTGGGTCAGCGCCGAGTTGGTGGCCACCACTTTCGCGCCGCTGACGATGATCCCGGCATCGGTCTCTTTTTCCAGCTTGATGTAGACGTCCTTCACTTCATCGGCCGGCTTGTGGCGGTCGATCGGCGGGTTGACGATCGCATGGTTAAAGTACAGGCCGGTTTCCTGAATGCGGGTGTACCAGTTGCGGGCGTTCTGCTCGAACTGGCCGTAAAACGCCGGGTTGGCGCCCAGCGCGCAGCCGAATGCGGCTTTATAGTCCGGGGTGCGGCCCATCCAGCCGTAGCTTAAGCGCGACCACTCGGCGATGGCGTCGCGCTGCTGGCGCAGATCGTCGGCGCTTTTCGCCACGCGGAAGAATTTATGGGTGTAGCCGCCGCTGCCGGTATCTGTGCCCCAGCACAGGGAATCCTGCATCTCCGGTTTGTGCAGCGCATCGTACAGTTGAGCGACGGAGGCCGCGGCGTTACGGAAGGCCGGGTGGGTAGTGACATCCTTCACGCGCTCGCCGTAGATATAAATTTCGCGGCCATCCTGCAGGCTTTTTAAATACTCTTCGCCAGTTAACGGGCGTTTCGCGTCGGCGCGGAAATCTTCAGGTTTCATAGGGGCCTCTTCAGTATTTATCGGAAAATGATGTTAAATATATGTTTTGTTTTTGTTGTTCAATTGAAGCGGTTATTGCGCTTGTCGTGAAGGGACGTTTGCGACAACGACGGGTACTTTTCAGGCGGGAGTGAATTTTGTGATCTCTGCAGCGTTTGCCGGCTGGCGCGGCGCTGAACCGACCTGTGGACTATCGCCCGCAGGCGCAACGCCAGCGGGGAATTACGATACCGGTACTTTTTGCGCCCGGTAGCTGCTGGGCGAGCAGCCGACCTGGCGGCTAAAAAAACGCGCAAAATAAGCGGGATCTTTAAACCCCAACTGCCAGGCTATCTCATTGACGGCGCTATCGGAGAACAGCAGCAGGCGCTTCGCCTCGCGCAGCTGGCGGTCGAATATCAGCCGTTTGGGCGAACGGTTGGCAAAGCGGCGACAGATATCGGTCAGCCGCGATTCGGTCAGGTGCAGCTCCCTGGCGTAATCCGGTACCGTCCAGTGCTGATGGTAGTGGCTGTCGATCATCTGGTTAAAGCGCTGGAAAAGCTTCAGCTCGCCGCGCATGCCGCTGGCGGCGTGATCGTCGAGCTTTGCGTTACGCAATAGCAGGGTAAAGACCGCCTGCGCCAGCAGCGCCAGGGTGTGCTCGCGCCCCGGCAACTGGGCAGTGGATTCCCGGCGGATCAGCTGCCAGTAGTGGGCCAGCGCGGCCAGCTCGTCGGGTTTATCCGCCAGCGACAGGCAGATCCCCGGCAGGCCGAAGGTCTCCCGCGTGCCGGGATAGAGCACCTCCAGCAGCGGCCAGATGAGTTCTTCGTGCACCGTCAGCACATGGCCATCGCTATCGGACTCGGTAATAAAGGCGTGCGGCACCGAGGGCGGCGTTAACACAAACAATGGCGCCTGCACCGAATAGCGATGGTCATCAAGCTGCAGCTCAATCTGCCCGGTATCAAGATAGTGCATTTGGAAATAGCGGTCGTGGCGATGCGCCTGCATGTCGCGGCCAAAAAAGGCCGCCATGCGGGAAAACGACTGATAGTGCACCTCCTCGGTGCCCAGGCTCTCGTCGTAATCTTTATTGATATCGATATTGGCGATGGAATGCTGGCACATACCCGCTCCTTAGTGGCCTTTCTGCGCCGCTAAGCCCGGTGCGGCGGCGGCGTCCTCACGCTGGCTCATTGGAATGCGGGTGAGCACCAGCGCGCCGACAATCAGCAGCCCGGCGACAAACCACAGCCCGGAGCTAAAGCTGCCGGTGGTATCGCGCAAAATGCCGATCAACAGCGGGCTGACGGCAGAGCCGACGTTGCCGATGGCGTTGATCACCGCCAGCGCCACCGCGCGCGACTGCAGGCTGATCACCCGATCCGGGGTGGTCCAGAAAATGGCCATCGCGGTAAAGGATCCCACCGAAGCCATAATAATGC
This sequence comes from Klebsiella sp. JB_Kp004, assembly GCF_040065795.1. Taxonomy (NCBI): domain Bacteria; kingdom Pseudomonadati; phylum Pseudomonadota; class Gammaproteobacteria; order Enterobacterales; family Enterobacteriaceae; genus Klebsiella; species Klebsiella sp. JB_Kp004. The sequence goes on from NZ_JBEAKW010000039.1 coordinate 36,853, forward strand.
CGATCAGCTGGATCAGGCTGTGGTGAGTTGCCGAAGCCAGCAGCCAACCCGCCGCGGCGAACAGGTAGGGCAGGATGGTATGCATCTTGCGCTCTTTGCGCCGGTCGGAGCGGCGGCTCCACCAGATCATGCCGAAAATAGTGCAGAACTGCGGGATCGCCGCCAGCAGGCCAATCATGATGTTGCTACTGCCGGTGTTGAAGCTCTGCAGGATCTGCGGCGTCCAGATATTTATGGCGCTCAGGGTATTGGTCAGGCAGAAGTAGGCCAGGGTATACATCAGCACCGCTGGCGTCAGGACTTCGCGCAGCGTGGAACGCGGCGAAGCCGGAACGACCGCCGCATTTTCCCGTTCACGATCGATCATCGCCTTCAGCGCCTGTTTTTCTTCGCTATCGAGCCAGTTGGCTTTATCCGGCGTGTCGTTGAGGAAGAACCAGGTGACGACGCCGAGCACCACCGACGGCAGGCCTTCCAGCAGAAACAGCCACTGCCAGCCCTTCAGGTTCCACAGGCCGTCGAGCGCCAGAATATAGCCGGAAAGTATCGAGCCGAGCATCATGGTCACCGGCATGGCGATCATAAACAGGGCGTTGGCGCGGGCGCGATGGTAGGCCGGGAACCACCAGGTCAGATAGACGAGGATCCCCGGTAGAAAACCAGCCTCGGCGATGCCGACCAGCATGCGCAGGATGTACAGCGTATGCGGGCTGGTGGCGAACATGGTGCAGGTCGAGGCGATCCCCCAGACCACCATAATTCCGGCGATCCAACGGCGCGCGCCGACTTTCGCCAGCATGATATTGCTGGGGATCCCGCACAGCACGTAGGTGACGTAGAACAACGTCGCCGCCAGGCCGAACATGGTGGAGGTCAGGCCAAGGTCTTTGCCCATCGTCAGGCCGGCGAAGCCGATATTAATGCGGTCCAAAAATGAGAAAACAAAGAGAACAAACAGGAAGGTGATCAGGCGGCGGAACAGCTTTTTGATCACCCGGTTTTCTACTTCAACGGCTTTATTATCATTGTGTTGCAGGGTAGAGGTAGTCATGTTGCGCTCCACATTATCCGTTCAATAGACGGATTTATTGTTATCGGTTGTGGTCGTTGCGGTGTGGGTAAACCGGGCCGCCAGCGCTTCTGCGCCGCGGGCCAGCAGGGTGGTATCGACGCCGACGGCGACGAACAGCGCGCCCAGTTCGAGATAGCGCTTCGCCAGCTGTTCATTGGCCATCAGGATCCCCGGCGCCTTGCCGGCCTGACGGATTTGCTGGATGGCATCTTCAATGGCGGCCTGTACTTCCGGGTGCTGCGGATTGCCGCCGTGACCCATATCGGCGCTGAGGTCCGCCGGGCCGATAAACACCCCGTCCACCCCGTCGACATCGAGGATCTGCGGCAGATTTTTCAGCGCTTCGCGGGTCTCAATCTGTACCAGGACGCACATGGCGTCGTTGGCCTGGTGGAGATAATCCGGCACGCGGTTCCAGCGTGAGGCGCGGGCCAGCGCGCTGCCGACGCCGCGGATGCCGGCAGGTGGGTAGCGGGTGGCTCTGACCGCCAGCCGCGCCTCTTCGGCATTCTGCACCATGGGCACCAGCAGGGTTTGCGCGCCGATATCCAATAGCTGTTTGATCTGCACCGGGTCGTTCCACGATGGGCGGACCACCGGCTGGCTAGGGTAGGGCGCGATGGCCTGAAGCTGGGTCAGCACCGTTTGCACATTGTTGGGCGCGTGTTCGCCGTCGATCAGCAGCCAGTCGAAGCCGGCGCCGGCCAGCAGTTCGGCGCTGTAGCTACTGCACAGCCCAAGCCACAGGCCGATTTGCGGACGCCCGGCCTTGAGCGCCGCTTTAAAAGTGTTGTTCATGTTGCTCTCCTCAGACAAAGCGGCAGCTGATGGCGCCCATTTTGCCGTAGTCGACGTGGAAGGTATCGCCCTTGCGCGCCGGGACCGGACGGGTGAAGGAGCCGCCGAGGATGATTTGCCCGGCTTCGAGCTGGACATCGTACGGCGCCAGTTTGTTGGCCAGCCAGGCCACGCCGTTGGCCGGGTGATTGAGCACCCCCGCGGCGACGCCGGTCTCCTCAATCACGCCGTTGCGATACAGCAGGGCGGAGATCCAGCGCAGATCCAGCTCGTCGGGCTTGATCGGGCGGCCGCCGAGGATCACCCCGGCGTTGGCGGCGTTATCGGAAATGGTGTCGAACACTTTACGCGGGCGCTGGGTTTCCGGGTCGATGTTGTGGCAGCGCGCATCGATGAGCTCCAGCGCCGGGATAACGTAGTCGGTGGCGTTGTAGACATCAAACAGCGTGCAGTTCGGGCCGCGCAGCGGTTTGGCCAGCACGAAGGCCAGCTCGACTTCAATACGTGGCACGATAAAGCGGTCGGTGGGAATATCGCTGCCGTCGTGGAAGAACATATCGTCAAGCAGCGCGCCGTAGTCCGGCTCGCTGATCTGCGAGCTGGCCTGCATGGCTTTCGAGGTCAGGCCGATCTTGTGGCCTTTGAGTACGCGGCCTTCGGCGATCTTCATCTCGACCCACTCGCGCTGTACGGCGTAGGCGTCCTCAATGGTGATCGACGGATAATCCAGCGAGATCGCGCGGATCTGTTCACGCTGTTTTTCGGCCTGATTCAGCCGCTGGGCAATCAGGGTTCGGGTCTGTTTATCGAGCATAGTGATTCCTGTGGCATTGTATTGCCGGATGGCGCTTCGCTTATTCGGCCTACAATTCATGGCCGCTGTAGGCCCGGTAAGCGCAGCGCCACCGGGCAATTTGCACGTTATTTAAATAAGGCGTGCACGTTGTTCTGTTTGTAGTTCAGCGTCGGATCGAGCTCTTCCATGGCGAACGACAGCGCCAGGTAGCGGCTCTCCATCAGCGCCGCGAAGTGGGATTTGATCAGCGCGAACAACATATCTCCCACGTCCTGACGGCTCTCCAGACTGCGCCCGGAGCCGATCTTCAGCGTCATATGGACAAAGGCGTAATCCTGCCTGCCGTCGGCCATCTGCCAGGTATCCAGCCAGTGGGCACGGCTGCGGATCCCGCCGATCGGAAAGATGCCGGTAGCGGCCAGCGCCTCGTTGACTTTGGCGAACAGCCCAGGCAGATCGGCCTGCTCGCGGATGTTGTCGGTACATTCGGCGATAAAATGCGGCATGGGGCCTCCTTACGCCTGCGCCGGCAGCGGGAACACGGCGTTAACCTGGCCGGTGCCGGAGCTGGCGAACAGCTCGGTGATAAACTCCACCTTGCCGTCGTATTTATCCCAGCCCAGCAGGCCAAGCAGCATCACCGTGTCGTGCATGTTGCCTTCGCCGTAGCAGTAGTCGGCGTACTCCGGCAGCATGGTGCAGAACTCTTTAAATTTGCCCTCGCGCCACAGCTTCACCACCCGCTCATCCATCTGATGATCGAACTCGCGGGTGTAGCTGTTCATCCCCTCTTCGGCGCGCTGATCGTCGATAAAGCGGTGCGACAGCGAGCCGCTGGCCAGCACCGCCACGGTGCCGTCATATTTCTCAATGGCTTTGAGGATCGCTTCGCCCAGCCTGCGGCTGTCGGCAAAGTCGTGAACGGTACAGAAGGCGGAAATGGACACCACCTTGAAGTGCTTATCGCTGTTCATGTAGCGCATCGGCACCAGGGTGCCGTACTCCAGCTTCAGGCTTGGAATATTGTGCGCTTTGGCGCGCACCCCGAGCTTCACCGCCTCGTCGGCGATGAGCTGACCCAGCTCCGGGTTGCCGTCATAGTCGTAGGTCATGTCGCGAATAAAGTGCGGCAGTTCGTTACTGGTGTAGACGCCCTGGAAATGGTCGGCGCAGTTGATGTGGTAGGCGCTGTTGACCAGCCAGTGGGTATCGAACACGATGATGGTATCGACGCCCATTTCCCGGCAGCGCTTGCCAATTTCTTTATGCCCGTCGATAGCGCCCTGGCGGCAGCCGTGGTTTTTCCCCGGCAGCTCAGACAGGTACATCGACGGCACGTGAGTGATTTTTGCTGCTAACGCTAACTTACCCATATCAGACTCCCCATTTCGGGATCGGATGGTCGCCCATCGAGATGCAGACGTTTTTCATTTCGGCGAACACTTCAAAGCTGTACTCGCCGCCTTCGCGGCCGGTGCCGGAGGCCTTCACGCCGCCGAACGGCTGACGCAGGTCGCGGACGTTCTGGGTGTTGACGAACACCATCCCGGCTTCAATACCGCGCGCCAGACGCAGCACTTTGCTGACGTCCTGGGTCCAGATATACGACGCCAGGCCGTATTCCACATCGTTCGCCAGGCGCAGCCCTTCCGCCTCGTCTTTGAACGGCAGCAGGCAGGCGACCGGGCCAAAAATCTCTTCCTGCGCGACGCGCATGCGGTTGTCGACATCCGCCAGCACCGTCGGGCGCAGGAAATTGCCGGCTTTCAGATGCGCCGGCAGGTCGGACGGTTTATCCGCGCCGCCGGCCAGCAGGGTCGCCCCTTCTTCAATGCCGAGGCGGATATAGCCGGAGACTTTCTCCCAGTGCTGCTGGCTAATCAGCGCGCCGACCTGGGTGTTCGGGTCGGTTGGATCGCCGACGCGCAGGCGGTTAGCGCGCTCGGCGAAGCGCTTAACGAACTCGGGGTAGATGCTCTGCTGAATGAAAATGCGCGAGCCGGCGGTGCAGCGTTCGCCGTTGATCGAGAAGATGGTGAACAGCGCGGCGTCGAGGGCGCGCTCAATATCGGCGTCTTCGAAAATCAGCACCGGCGATTTGCCCCCCAGCTCCATGGAGTACTTTTTCAGCCCGGCATTTTTCATGATGTTGCGCCCGGTGGCGGTACCGCCGGTAAACGATACCGCGCGCACGTCATGGTGGCGTACCAGCGCATCGCCCGCCGTCGCGCCGTAGCCCTGCACCACGTTCAGTACCCCCGCCGGAATACCCGCTTCCAGCGCCAGTTCGCCCAGACGGTCGGCGGTCAGCGGCGACAGCTCGGACATCTTTAGCACCGCGGTATTCCCCAAGGCCAGGCACGGCGCCACCTTCCAGGTGGCGGTCATAAACGGCACGTTCCACGGCGACACCAGCGCGCAGACGCCCACCGGCTGCACCAGGGTGTAGTTCAGCATCTTGTCGTCGACCGGATAGGTCTTACCGTTCATCTGCTGGCACACTTCGGCGAAAAACTCGAAATTGTGGGAGGCGCGCGGGATCAGCACGTTTTTGGTCTGGTGGATAGGCAGACCGGTATCGGCGGTTTCCATCGCCGCGATCTCCGGGACGTTCTGATCGATCAGATCCCCGAGGCGGCGCATCAGACGCGCGCGCTCTTTCATCGGCAGGTTAGCCCACTTTGGGAAGGCCTCTTTCGCCGCCGCTACCGCCTGATGGACTTCGGCTTCACCGCCGGCGGCGACTTCCGCCAGCACTTCGCCGGTGGCCGGGTTGGTGGTATGAAAATAGTCTGTGCCGGCAACGTTTTTACCGTTGATCCAATGGTTAATCTTTTTCATGACAGTGTCTCCTCATACGCTTGCTGGCTGATGATATGGTTGACCAGGCGGCCCACGCCCTCGACTTCAACGATCACCTCGTCGCCGGGCACCACGTCGGACAGCCCTTTCGGCGTGCCGGTGGCGATCATGTCGCCCGGTTGCAGGGTCATAAATTCGCTTAAGTAAGCGATGAGAAACGGGATGCTGAAGATCAGATCGGCGGTGGTGCCCTGCTGGCGCAGCTCGCCGTTGACCCAGGTGCGCAGGGCCAGATTATGCGGATCCGGGATCGCCTCTTTGCCGACGATCCACGGGCCGATCGGCGTCAGGGTGTCGCGGCTTTTCACCCGCAGGTTTGGCCGGTAGTAGTTTTCCAGATAGTCGCGGATCGCGTAGTCGTTGCAGACGGTATAGCCGGCGACATAGTCCATGGCCTCGGCTTCGCTGACGCGGCGGGCGGTTTTACCGATCACCACCACCAGTTCAGCTTCGTAGTGCATGTATTCCACGTTATCCGGGCGTACCGACTGCTGCTGGTGGCCAGTAAAGGTGTTTGGCGCTTTGATAAATACCAGCGGCTCGGTTGGCGGCTTAAACGCCAGCTCGCTGGCGTGGTCGGCGTAGTTCAGCCCCAGCGCGAACAGCGTGCCGTCGGCGGGCGGCAGCCAGCGGAATTCACCTTCTTTCAATACCGTGCCATCGTCCAGGCGCACCTGGTCGCGTTCATCGACCACCGCATCGCGTACCTGTCCCTGCCATTCAATACGTGCCTGTTTCATGCCAGCTCTCCTTCTGCGACAACCGGGTTTTCCAGCGCCGGGAAGCCCTCGGCGAGAATGCGTACGCGATCGCCGGGACGCAGCGTAACGCGGGAGTGGGGCGTACCGATGAGGATCGCGTCGCCGGGATTGAGGGTGGCGAACTCGCTCAAGGCGCTCAGCAGCTGCGCGGCGTTACGCTGCAGATCGCCGGTATGCCAGCTGTCCGCTTCGCGGCCGTTGATTTCGGTGATGATGGTCAGGTTATCGACGTTGCGCACCGGCGACAGCGCGCCGACGGGGCAGAAACCATCGCGGCACTTGGCCTTGATCGCCGGGCGATAAAAACTCTCTTCCGGCAGGCTGACGTCGTTCGCCAGCGCGTAGCCGGCGATATAGTTCGCCGCCTCTTCCGCCGCCACCTTGCGCGCGGTTTTGCCGACAATCAGCGCCACGGTGGCGCCGCTTTGCACGGTTTCGCCCTGCGGATGGGGGATCGCCTCGCCATCGCCAATCACGGTATTGCGCGGCTTGATAAACCAGACCGCGGTTTTCGGCAGCGTTTTGTAGGGGGCCTGTTGAAACGCCTCGCGCCAGGCGTCGAGCTGGCTGCGATGATTGAGCGCAACGGCGAAGATGGTACCTTTCATTCACCACTCCTCTGGGACTGATTTCGGTTCAAAGGGATTTCGTTAATATATTAATGATCATCTTTTATGCTTTGCGATGAGGTTTAGCAACTGGAAGTGAATGTTTTGTGATCGGATTAACACAATATTTACACATCAATAAATTATTCATTATTAATCAAATTGTTGAGTATTTTTCTGGGAAAGGCTGGTACTTTTCAGGTGCAGAAACCGGTTGTACATGGCAGGATTAAAGCTAATTATTAAGTTGTTAATAAGTTTTAGATGAGGCCGTTGAGGGGATACTATGCATGATTCATTAACCATTGCCTTGTTGCAGGCGCGTGAAGCGGCGATGGCCTACTTTCGACCGATCGTCAAACGACACAATCTCACCGAACAGCAGTGGCGGATCGTGCGTATCCTCGCCGAACGTCCGTCAATGGACTTTCACGATCTGGCTTTTCGCGCCTGTATTCTGCGCCCCAGTCTGACCGGGATTTTGACGCGCATGGAGCGGGATGGACTGGTGCTGCGGCTGAAGCCGGTTAACGATCAGCGCAAGCTGTACGTCTCGCTGACGCCTGCCGGAACCGCGCTGTACGAAAGCGCCCAGGCGGAGGTGGAAGAAACCTATCGCCTGCTGGAGGCTCAGTTCACTACGGAAAAGCTGCAGCAACTGACCTCGCTGCTGGAGGAGTTTATTGCGCTTGGCGTCCCTGCCGGGCGCGGTGATGAAGAAGAGTAGCGGTTACGGCTCGGCGCTCAGCCTGGCGAGGGCAATAAGCGTTTCCGCGCGGGCGGGGGACAGCTGCTCTCTCGGCTGCGGCAGCGGCCAGCCATACAGCCAGCGGGCGCTGGCGGGCAAGTAACGCCTGGGCCTGCTGGCTGGACCCGGCGGCGTAAATATCCGCGAGGCTGGTCTGCTGCCAGCGGTTAACCTGGATCGCCTCCTGCGCCGTGGCGCAACCGAACAGCAGCCCCGTCTCGATATTGGGCACCAGCCCGTAGCCGATGGCCAGCCGATCGCAGGTGACCGCCGCCGGGCTGCGCCGCAACGCCCCGGATCTGCCGCGGCCGTTCCGCGTGCGCGCCTTCGGCATCATCGGCCCGGTGTCGTTTATGGTCTCGGCGCTGATCGTCTACTGGTCCGGCTGGAATACGCTCTCGTGGCTGCTGGGGCTGCAGATCGTGATGTTTGTGGCGTATGTGATGTGCAAAGGCAAGGTGCCGGAACATACCGTGAGCCTGGCGCAGCAGGTGAAGTCTTCGCTGTGGCTGATCGCTTTTTATGCGTTGATTATCCTCTTTTCCTGGCTGGGCAGTTTCGGCGGGCTTAATGTTATTGGTCACCCCTGGGATACGGTGCTGGTGGCGGCGATGTCGCTGGGGATTTATTACTGGGGCGCGCGCAGCTGTCTGCCGCAGGCTAATTTTAGCGGAGACGAAGAAGAGTAAAGGAGAACAGTATGGGGTCGGTAACTCTATCGTTACCAGAAGCTTATGACCTGGCGCTGGCGGTGCTCAGCGCCAATGGATTCAGCGCCGACCACGCGGCGGCCATCGCCCGTAACGTGGCTGCCGGGGAGCGCGACGGCTGCGCTTCCCACGGCCTGTGGCGGCTGTTGGGCATTGTCGATACCTTGCGTAAACGTAAGGTTTCGCCTGATGCCGAGCCGCAGATCCACGACCAGGCGCCGGCGATTGTGCGGGCGGATGCCGGGGGCGCCTTTTCGCTGCTGGCCTACGAACGCGCGCTGCCGCTGCTGCTGGAGAAAGCGCGGCACAGCGGTATTGCGGCGCTGGCGATTAACCGCTGCGTCCATTTTTCCGCGCTGTTTGCCGATATTGAACCGTTGACTGAGGCAGGGCTGGTGGGGCTGGCCTGTACGCCAAGCCATGCCTGGGTCGCCCCGGCGGGCGGCACCCGTCCGCTGTTCGGCACCAACCCTATCGCCTTTGGCTGGCCGCGGCGGGAGGAGCCGCCGTTTATTGTGGATATGGCGACCAGCGCCGCGGCGCGAGGCGAGATCCAGCTGCATCAGCGCGCCGGCAAAGCGCTACCGGAAGGGTGGGGAATCGACAGCCAGGGGCAGCCGACTACCGATGCCACAGAGGTACTGAACGGCGCGATGTTAACCTTCGGCGGCCATAAGGGCTCGGCGCTGGCGGCAATGGTTGAGCTGCTGGCCGGGCCGCTTATCGGCGATATGACCAGCGCCGAATCGCTGGCGTGGGATAACGGCGCGGGCGGTCTCCCCTACGGCGGCGAGCTTATCCTGGCGCTGGATCCGCAGCGCTTTCTCGGCGCGCAGGCACAAGAGCAGCTGGCGCGCGCCGAAACGCTGTTCAATGCGATGCAGGATCAGGGCGCGCGGCTGCCGGGCGAGCGGCGTTTCGCCTGCCGCCAGCAGAGTGAGCGGCAGGGGGTCGCCATCAGCCGTTCATTGCATGATGAGATTTGCGCCTTGCGCCAGGGCGGGTAAGGCGCGAATCGCCGTCCCCCGGGACATCCCCCGGCTTGCGCTACGCTTAGCCGGGCTACCGAACGTCGCGGGTTGTGTAGCCCGGGCAAGGCGCGGAGCGCCGCCACACGGGACATCCTCCGGCTTGCGCTACGTTTAGCCGGGCTACCGAGCGTCGCGGGTTGTGTAGCCCGGGTAAGGCGCGGAGCGCCGCCACCGGGGATGCCTGTCAAAACAGCGTGTCGAGCTCGTCCAGCACGTTGTAGTCGTCATCGACCAGCAGCAACGTCTTCCACTTATCAAAGGTCAGACACGGATGCGAGGTGCCGAACAGCAGAATATCGCCGACCTGCACATCGCTGCCCGGCGCCAGGCGCAGCATGCAGTGCTGATCCATGATGCCGATACTGACGATCGACTCCGCGCGCAGCGCTAACTGCTGGCCGTTACGATAATGGGCGATCGGCTGCGGCAGCCCGGCGTCGAAAGCGCAGTCGCGCTTGCCGAAATTCACCACCGCACGATCTGCCTCCGGCACCGATTGCACCATTGCCATCAGCTCCAGCGCTGAAGTGAGATCGCTGGCGAGATCGCAGGCAATCGGATCGCGGGCGATCAGCGCTTGTTGGGCGAGATCGTAGATCCCGCGATCGTGGGTGATATAACAGCCAGGGCGAATGACGATACGGCAGCGGCGCGGTTTTGCCGCCGCCAGCCAGATGTTGCACACCACGTCATACCAGACGGTGCCCGCGCCGGTGAGAATAAATTCACCGTCAACCAGCGGCTCCATGCGGCAGGCTAGCGCTGCAGCCTGTTGTAATAGCGCTTCCACCTGTGGTTGCGGATCGTCGCCGTGCAGGACCCCTTCATACAATTCCAGACCGCGTAGCCGTAGCCCCGGCAGGTCGCTGACCCGCTGCGCCAATGCCAGCGCGTCATCCACGCTACGACAGCCGCAGCGCCCGCCCGGCACGCCAAGTTCAATCAGCACATCCAGCGTTTGTCCCTGGGCGGCGAAGAACGCGGAGAGGGCGCGCACGTTGGCCTCGCTATCGACACAGCAGATAAAATCCACTGCCCGGTAGTGGGCTTTTAGCTGCGCGACCACCTGCATATTGGCCTTACCGACCAGCTGATTGACCATCAGGACGCGCTGGATGCCGCTGGCCATCGCCGCGCTGGCCTGCCACGCGCTGCCCACACCGATCCCCCACGCTCCCGCTCGCTGCTGCGCCTGAAATATCCATGGCGTCATTGTCGTTTTACCATGCGGCGCCAGCGATACGCCGCGGGCATCGGCGTAGCGCTGCATCCATGAAATATTATTTTCCAGCGCCGATTTTTTTAGCAGCGCGGCAGGCAGACAGCCCTCTTCCGCCAGCAGATTAGCCGGCGCGGACATGAGGGCGGATTTGTGCGGAATGAGCGGTGCTGAATGGTATTTCATAACACTATCCTTTCAGGGTTTATAATCGGTGAGTTGCTGGGTATCAGTTATAACTATTTGATAATAATGATTTTAATTAATAATTATTGTTTCTTTTGAATAAAAGTATCACAAAATGATCTGGTTTTTGCGTAGTTTTCCACTGTTTTTTGCACTTGTAAATGGTTAACTTGTCGGTATGTCGAAAGGGAGTAATTGCTATGAAAGTTGACTGGCTTTTCAAAAACGTCACGGTGATCGACGGGAGCGGCGGGCCGCAATACCGTGCCGATGTGGCGGTGAAGGGCGACCGAATAATGGCTATCGCTCCGTCGCTTGACGTCGCGGCGGAGCAGGAGATAGATGGTCAAGGGCGGGTACTGGCGCCTGGCTTTATCGATGTTCACACCCATGACGATATCAACGTCATCCGCATGCCGGAGTATCTGCCTAAGCTCAGCCAGGGGGTGACAACCGTGATCGTCGGCAACTGTGGGATCAGCGCGGCAACCGCCACCATTCGCGGCGAGGTGCCGGACCCGATGAATCTTCTCGGCGAACGACAGCACTTTATCTATCCCACCGTCGAAGCCTATGCCCATGCGGTAGAGGCCGCGCGACCCTCGCTTAACGTCGGGACGCTGATTGGGCACACCGCGCTGCGCAATAACCATATGGATGACCTGTTCCGCCCGGCGAGCGAGACGGAAATCGCCGGCATGCGCATACAGTTGCGCGATGCGCTGCGCCAGGGCGCTTTAGGACTGAGCACGGGACTTGCCTACGCCAGCGCCTTCCAGTCGACCACCGAAGAAGTGATGGCGCTCGCTGAGGAGTTGACGGCAGAGGGGGGAATTTACACCACCCACCTGCGTTCGGAGTTCGAGCCGATTCTGGAGGCGCTCGACGAGGCGTTCCGCATTGGTCGCCACGGCAACGTGCCGGTGGTGGTCTCGCACCATAAGTGCGCCGGCGCGAAAAACTGGGGTCGCACGAAGGAGACGCTGGCTTTCTTCGATGAGATGCGCCAGCGCCAGGAGATCGCCTGTGACTGTTACCCCTATTCCGCCAGCTCGTCGACGCTGGATATGAAGCAGGTCACCGATGAGTTCGATATCGTCATCACCTGGTCGGAAGCACAGCCCGAGCAGGCCGGAAAAACGCTGCAGCAGATCGCCGATGAATGGCAGGTGAGCCTGCACGACGCCGCGGCGCGGCTGATGCCGGCAGGCGCTATTTATTACAACATGGACGAGCAGGACGTACGGCGGGTGCTGGGTTATCCGGTGACCATGATTGGCTCCGACGGGCTGCCGAACGACCCGATGCCGCATCCGCGGCTGTGGGGCGCGTTTCCGCGGGTCCTGGGCCACTACTGCCGCGATGAACGCCTGTTTCCGCTGACTACCGCGATCCACAAAATGACCGGGCTGTCGTCGGCGCGCTTCCAGCTGGCGGATCGTGGGCTGGTAAAAGTGGGCTACTACGCCGACCTGGTGCTGTTTGACCCGCTGACGGTGCGCGATGTCGCCAGTTTCTCCGACCCGAAACGTCCGGCGGACGGTATTGAGGCGGTGATGGTTAACGGCGTGATGAGCTACGGCAGCGACAAAAAGATTATCGGGCGCGCGGGGCGTTTCCTGCGCCGCCGAATGAACTGAGGAGTGAAAAATGAGTATTAAACGTTATGGCGTAGAGGGCGGTACCGGTACCGGCGGGCAGCACCTGCCGTTCGCGCGGGCGGTGGAAGCGGGAGGCTGGCTGTACGTCTCCGGCCAGACGCCGATGAAGGACGGGGAAGTGGTGGAAGGCGGGATTGTCGACCAGTCGCGTCTGGCGATTCAGAACTGCGTAGATATCATGACTGAAGCGGGCTACACCCTGGCCGACGTGGTGCATGTTAAAGTGATCCTCACCGATGCGCGCTATTTTCAGTCTTTCAATAAAGTCTTCCGCGAGTTCTTTGGCGACAACCCGCCTGCCCGCATCTGCTGCGTAGCGGACCTGGTGGTGGATTGTAAAGTCGAAGTGGATGTGACCTGTTATAACGCTTCTCGCGCATAAAAAGTTAGTAACCAGAAATATAAACAGTCATTTTGAGCGCTGAAATAATTCAGCGCTTCGTAGCCTTTTACCTTTAAAAAATCAACTGGCAGGATGTGAATTATGAATAGTCATGTCTTTTTAGTCGGCTTTATTATTTACGCGTTGGCCATGATTTGGCTTGGCTGGTACGTGTCCCGTCATCAAAAAAGCGGTGAGGATTTTTTACTCGGCGGCCGTTCTTTGCCGCTGTTCCTGACGCTGGGGTCCACCGTGGCGACCATGGTGGGAACCGGTTCAAGCATGGGCGCTGTCGGCTTCGGCTACAGCAATGGATGGGCCGGGATGCTCTACGGCGTGGGCGGCGCCATCGGTATTTTACTGGTGGCCTGGCTGTTTGCGCCGGTGCGAAAGCTGCGCTTTATGACCATGAGCGAAGAGCTTTCTTATTACACAGGGGGCAGCCATTTAATTAAAAACCTCGTCGGGATAATGATATTTATTGCCTCAATTGGCTGGCTGGGGGCGCATATTCTTGGCGGGAGTATGTATTTAGCCTGGGCGACAGGAATTAATCTGACGGTGGCAAAAATTATTATTGCCATGGCGTTTGCGATTTACGTCATTATCGGCGGTTATTCTGCTGTGGTGTGGACAGACACCATTCAGGCATTAATTCTGTTTTTCGGTTTTATCCTGATGGCGATTCTGGCAGTGGTTCACGTCGGGGGATGGGATGCCATCGTTCAGGCGATGGATCCCAAGGCGATGAGCCTGTTTGCGGTCGATAAGTTGGGGACCATTCCGGCGCTATCGCTGGCGATGGTCATCGGCGTCGGCGTGCTGGCGACCCCTTCCTATCGCCAGCGTATTTACTCGGGAAAAGACGTCTCTTCGGTGCGGCGCTCGTTTGTCTATACCGGCGTGCTGTATCTGTTTTTCTCGGTGCTGCCGGCGATCATCGGCATGGCGGCCTGGACGATGAACCCCAATCTTGAGAACAGTAACTACGCCTTCCTGTTCGCCACCAGCTTCTTACCGGCGATCCTCGGGCTGGTGGTCCTGATTGCCGGACTTTCCGCCACCATGTCTTCGGCCAGCTCCGATGCGATAGCCGCCGTGGCCATCATGATGCGGGATGTCTATACCCTCGTTACCGGAAAAATGCCGCCGGCGCATAAGGCGATAATGCTCTCTCGCTGGATGCTGGCGTTCGTCATCGGCCTGGCGATGATCTTCGCCCTGACCTCGAACGATATCATCAGCTATATCACCAAAATGATCTCCATGCTGATGTCCGGGCTCTTCGTCTGTTCGATTCTCGGCCGCTTCTGGCTGCGCTTTAACTGGCAGGGGGCGCTCACCGCGCTGCTGAGCGGCATGCTGGTGTCTATTGTGGTTCTGGTTAAGGCCGACTGGCTGGCTTACTGGGGCAATCCGTGCATTCCGTCGGTCGTTGGCAGCTTTGTTTCCGCTATTTTTGTCACCGTCATGACGCCAGCCAGCAAAATCAGCCGTCAGCAGGCGCTGGAAATGATTACCCAGGAGCGGGAAGGGGAGGCGATCCCGGCGAAGACGGCGGTGCAGGTCTCAGGAGAAGCACAATGAAGGATTATATTGCCGTCGACTGGGGCTCTACCCAGCTGCGCGGCTGGCTGATTCGCAACGGCAAGTGCGTCGAAACGAAGCAGCTGCCGCTGGGTATTACCCGCCTGAACGGACGATCGCCTGCCGATGTATTCGCGGAGCATTTGGCCCCCTGGCGCGGCGCACAGGCGCTGCCGGTGCTGATGGCCGGGATGATCGGCAGCGACGCGGGCTGGCAGGCGGTGCCGTATCTGGACTGTCCGGCGGCGATCGACGCGCCTGGGCGGCAGCTATGCGCCGTTGCTGAAGGCGTGTGGATTATTCCCGGCCTCAAGATTGAACAGGATGGGGATTTCAACGTGATGCGCGGCGAAGAGACGCAGCTGCTGGGGGCCTGCCAGCTGGCGCCGGCGGAGTGTTACGTGCTGCCGGGCACCCACTGCAAATGGGTCCAGGTGGCGGGCGGCGCGGTGCGTCATTTTGCCACGGCGATGACCGGCGAACTGCATCATCTGCTGATGACGCAATCGCTGATCGGCAAAGGGCTGCCTGCCCAGCAGCCGGACGAGGCGGCGTTTGAACGGGGGCTGGAAAAAGGGCTGGCGCAGCCGTCGCTGATTAGCGAACTGTTTGTCGCCAGGGCCGCCCGGGTGCTGGGCGGTCTGGCGGCGAGCTCGGTCAGCGATTACCTCTCCGGGCTGCTGATTGGCGCGGAGGTGGCGACCCTGAGGCAGCGTTTCCGTACTTCTGCCGTCACGCTGGTTGGCGACCCGGCGCTGAATGCCCGCTACGGTCGGGCGATGAAGGCGCGCGGAATGACGGTTAACAGCTGCAGTGGCGATGAGGCATTGCTGGCTGGTATGGCGAGGATAATGCATGAACAAGATTAAGCTGGTGGCGATTTTACGCGGTATTCAACCCGCTGAGGCGGCAGATCATATTGAGACGCTAATCAATGCAGGCTTTCGCTATATCGAAATCCCGCTCAATTCGCCAGACTGGCAGCAGAGTATTCCGCAGATGGTTGCGCGGTTTGGCGAGCAGGCGATGATAGGCGCGGGAACGGTACTGCGCGTGGAACAGGTCGATTTTCTCGCTGAGGCCGGGGCGAAGCTTATCGTGACGCCGAATACCCAGCCTGCGGTGATCCGTCAGGCAGTGGCGCACGGAATGCAGGTTTGTGCCGGATGCGCCACCGCGACTGAGGCGTTTAACGCGCTGGATGCCGGGGCGCAGTGGCTGAAGATATTTCCGTCTTCTGCTTTCGGTCCGGACTACATTCGGGCGCTGAAAGCGGTGCTGCCGTCGGAGGTGCCGGTGCTGGCGGTGGGCGGCGTGACGCCGGAAAATCTGGCAACCTGGATGCGGGCTGGGTGCGCCGGAGCCGGTCTGGGCAGCGATCTGTATCGCGCCGGACAGGCCGTGGAACGTACCCGCCTGCAGGCGGAGAGGTTTATCGCCGCTGCCGGTGGCTAGTCGCCAAGAGGCTGGCGATCGACGCCGCCGCGGTGGCTGTCGAGGGCCAGCTTAATACGACGTAATTTGCCTTTTGCCTGAGTTTTGTTGGCCATCGCCAGTTCGGTGGCCAGCACATCGACCATCGCCAGCATCGCATAACGCGAAGTGCTGGGCTTAAAGATATAGTCGTTTTCCCGCACCAGCAGCGGCAGCACCAGATCCGCCTGCTCAGCCAGCGGCGTCCCGGCGGGGGTAATCGCAATGACCTTCGCGCCGTACTGGCTGGCAATCGCCGCGCTCTCGATGATCTCCGGGGTATAGCCGCCCAGAGACAGCACAATCACCACATCCTGCGGCGTCACCGCCGAGCTCATCATGCGTACCAGCAGACCGTCGCTCTGACTGACGACCGGAAGACCAAGACGAAACAGGCGATATTGAATCTCCTGAGCGCAGATGGTTGACCCGCCGCCCATTCCAAGGGCGAGGATCTGCCGCGCTGCACTCAACCAGCTCACCGCACGCTTCAACGCCTCGATATCCAGCGCCCGGCGATTGGTCTCCAGCACGCTGATGATTGACTCATAGATCCCCTGTACGCCTTCGAGGTCCGGAACATCGAGGATAAACCGCTGGCCGACCGCAAGGGATTGCGCAAGCTTCATCTTCAGCTCACGGACGTCTTTACAGCCGAGCGCCCGGGCAAAACGGGTGACCGACGCCTGGCTGGTCTGAGTCAGACGCGCTATCTCGGCGATGGGTAGCTCCGCCGCCGCCGCGACATCATCGAGAATAAACTGCGCGATGCGTTTTTCGGTCGCCGTGAGCTCCACAAAGCGATCGGTAATACAGGAAATAATATCGATTGACCAGGACATACGGGTATCAACGGGTAAGTTGTGAATGGTACTTTGTACCATATTCCGCCGCTGAAATCAGCGCCGGAGGCTACAGCGCTAAGCGCATGGCGCAGCGCATTTCCGGCGGCAGGCCATGTTCCGTTTCCAGCTCCCTTTTCGCCGCCAGCCCGGCGGGCAGGGTCAGCTCATCGAGTATGGCGAATCCCAGGCGGGTATAAAACGGCGCATTCCACGGCACTTCGCGGAAGGTGGTGAGGGTCACCGCCGGGTAAGCCATTTGCCGGGCGCGCTCGATAACCTGCTCCAGCAGCATCCGCCCGATGCCCTGATGCTGCCAGGCCTGGTGGACGGCGATTTCGGCGATAAATAAGGCATCGTCGAGCGGTTCGGTAAGAATAAAACCAACCGGCTGCCCGGCGGCCACCGCCAGCAGACTATGTTCCGTTTCCAGATAATCATGATGGCGCGCAACGCTAATCACCTCGCTGTCCGCCAGCCAGGCGAGAGCGGGGATCTGACGAAATGCCTGAGCGGCGGAACGTTCAATGGCCGGCAGAAGGGCGATATCACTCTCCTCGGTCAGGCGTAATCCGGCGCCGGCAGTTATAGTGTTAGTTTTCATCACCTGAGCATAGCAGCCTTCGGGAGAAAAATATGGAGCTGACCGCCGTTCCCGCCACGCAGTTCAGCAGCGTGCAGTTAACGGATATTCTTAACGCCTGTTTTGAAGCCTATCTGGTACCGGTGACCCAGTCGGTGGAGGGATTTGTTCAGCGCTTTAGCGCCGAGGGGATGAGCCTGATCGATTCCCGCGTCTGGCTGGCCGGAGATGAACCGGCGGCGATCGCGATCGTCGCGCGTCGGGGGAATATGGCTCGCCTGGCGGCCTTTGCCCTGCGCCCGGCCTGGCGCGGCAAAGGTCTTGGGCGGAAATTGATGCAGGAGCTGCTGACGTTTCTGCAGCAGCAGGAGATCGAGACGGTTTCCCTGGAGGTGATCCGCGATAACCACGCGGCCGTCGCGCTGTATCAGTCGTTAGGCTTTACGCGGCGCTATGGGCTCTGCGGCTACCTGAGCGCAGAGCCTCTGGCTGCGGCGCCTGGCGTGTTACAGCCTTATCCGATCCTGGCACTGCTTCGACGCGCCGTTGAGGAGAGTAACAATCAGCTCCCCTGGCTGATGGATCCGCTTACCTTCGCCACCCTGCCATGCCGCGTCGTGACCCTGGAACAGCGCGCCTTCGCGGTACTGAGCACCTCGGGCTCACGGCCTGTACTGCAGTTTTTATGGGTGGAACCCGCCGCCCGTCGCCAGGGGCTGGCGCAAGCGCTGCTGATGGCGCTGGCGCAGCAGTTCCCGGGGATCGGCACGTCGGTGACGGTCCCGGAAACCTTTACGCCGCTGTTTGCCGCGGCGGGGTATGCGCCGCTATCGCTGCAGCAGTATGAAATGACGATGGAGTGTGCCGCAGCGAAGTCCGCTTAGGCGGGAGTGTGCGCTGGGCCGCAAAAAACAGCACGGGGCGTCGATAAGCCTCTCTTTTGCCGCATCATATCTCTTCGTAATGGCGACGAGGGGGATGTAATGCGTAAAACGGAACTGTTGGCTTTTTTGCAAAATCAGACCGATTTTTTCGATCCGGATCACCTGAGCGACGTTTTCACCGCCAGCTGGCTGGCTCAGCGTTTCGCGATGCAAAGAAATACCGCCAGCCACTATCTCAATCAGCTGGTCGCCCAGGACGTGCTGGTGAAGATCAACACCCGGCCGGTCTATTTTCTGCATAAAAAAGCCTTCTGCCAGCAGTTCTTCCCCCTTTCCCGCAGCGAGTACGCCAGCATGGCGGAGCTGCTCGCGGAGAGTGACCGCCAGCCGGAACAGGCGGACCATTTTTCGTTGCTGACCGGGCATGACGGCAGCCTGCGTAAACCGATTGAGCAGATGAAAACCGCGCTGTTTTATCCCAACGGCGGCCTGCCGCTACTGATCGTCGGCGACAGCGGAACCGGCAAAAGCTATATGGCGGAGCTGATGCACGAGTTCGCGATCGCCCAGGGCCTGCTGGCGCCCGATGCGCCCTTTGTCAGCTTCAACTGCGCGCAATATGCCAGTAACCCGGAGCTGCTGGCCGCCAACCTGTTTGGCTATGTCAAAGGCGCGTTTACCGGCGCGCAGAGCGATAAAGCCGGGGCGTTCGAGGCGGCAAACGGCGGGATGCTGTTTCTCGACGAGGTCCATCGACTGGATGCTCAGGGGCAGGAGAAGCTCTTCACCTGGCTGGACCACAAGGAGATCTACCGGGTGGGAGAGACCGCCCATGGCCTGCCGATTTCCCTGCGGCTGGTGTTTGCCACCACCGAAGATATTCACAGTACGTTTCTGACCACCTTTCTTCGTCGTATTCCGATCCTGGTCAGCTTGCCCGATCTTCAACAGCGCAGCCGCGAGGAGAAGGAGGCGCTAACGCTGCAGTTTTTCTGGCAGGAGGCGCGGACGCTTGCCGCCAGGCTGCAGCTCACGCCGCGGCTTTTGCAGGTTCTGACGCAGTACGTTTATCGAGGCAACGTCGGCGAGCTGAAGAATGTGGTGAAGTACGCCGTTGCATCGGCCTGGGCCAGATCTCCGGGCAGCGAGATGCTGACCGTGACGCTGCACGATCTGCCGGAAAATATCATGGCGGCGACGCCGGCGCTCAGTGAAGCCATGGGCCAGAAGGAGCCGCTGCTTATCGAGCCACAGACCAGCCTGGTCTGGCTGCTGCGGGCGCGCGATCCGGTTCAGGGGCTGATCCATGACGTTCAGTGTCGGATTCTGGCGCTGTATGAAGCAGTGCTAAATAAAAAAACGGTCTGGGAAGAGGCGCAAAGAAGCATGGGGGAGGAGATTGAAACCCTCTTCGATCGGCTGATCTTTGATAACCAGGATGCCAGTAGCTCGCAGATGTTGCTGCTGATCGCCCATCAGGTGCGGGAGGAGTATTATCGCCTGGAAAAACGCTTCAATATCCAGTTTAACGGCAACTGTCTCTACGCCCTGAGCCACTACCTGATCCATCGCTCCCGTCAGGCGCAGTCGACGATGAGCAATGAGAAAATCCGTCTGCTGGCGGATTTTCTGGCAAACAAATTCCCCCTGCTGTATCGCTTTTGCGAAGCGATCCTCGACGCGCTGGCGCTGAAGCTGGATATTGAGCCCCGGCGTATTGACCTGCTGTTGCTGGTGCTATGGTTCCAGAAAAACGGCGCAATCAGCCAGCAGCAGGTGACCCGCGCGATTATTCTTGCTCACGGTTACGCCACCGCCAGCAGCATCGCCAGCGTGGCGAACCGCTTGCTGAAAAGCCCGCTGTTTGAGTCATTCGACATGCCGCTCGACGTGACGCCGGAGGCTATCGCTAATCAGGTGATGGCGTATATTGAGCGCCACGCGCTGGCGTCAGGGCTGATCATTCTGGTCGATATGGGATCGCTGAACGCTATTCACAGCCATTTTAATCGTCGCCTGAATACGCCGGTGGCGATTATTAACAATGTCTCCACCGGCATGGCGATGTACGTCGGGGAGCGGATTTTGCACGGCGATATGCTGGAAGATATCGTCCGCGAGATCGGCGACGATCTGGCGGTTGAGCACCAGCTCTATTACCCGCAGACCGATAAACCGCGGGCGATTTTGACCACCTGCGCCACCGGCCTGGGCGCTGCGGCGAACCTGTCGGCGCTGTTAAAAGCCAGCATCCCTGAAGCGCTCGGCGTTGATATTGTAGCCTGCGATGTGGAGACCCTGGCCGACCCCGCGCGGCGGGAGCCGATGCTCAGCCGCTACGACGTGCTGGCGATCGTCGGCACCCTCGATCCGCATCTTGCCGATCTCCCGTGGATCTCGCTGGATTCGCTGATCTCGGGGGAGGGAAGTCGCCCGCTAATGCGTATCTTCGGCGAACTGGCGACAGCGGAGCAGGTCAGCGAGATCAACAACCTGATCCTGAAAAACTTCTCGCTGCGGCGGGTGATCGAGTCGGTGACGATCCTCGATACCGCGAAGGTGATCAACCAGGTTGAGCAGTTTTTGCTGCGCTATGAGCATTTGGCCGGGTACGAGGTGCCCAACGAACGTAAGGTGGCGCTGTATGTGCATATCAGCTGTCTGATAGAGCGGTTAATTCGCCACGCTTCCCCAACCCATTATGCGGGAAGGCAGTGTCCGGAGCGCGAGCTGGCGACGCTGCGCGAGGCCTTTAGTGTCATAGAGAGCGGATATAGTGTCAAAATCCCCGCCGTAGAACTGTACTACATTCACGATATTCTGACGCGCGAAACGGAATTTATTCAGGAAGATCAAGAGTTTTAACGCTTCTCTCCCTTTTGTCCTTACGTTAGCCGACGCGCCACTGTTTCTGGCACGTCGGTTGCAATTAAGAAAGCAGTGGAATGCGCTTTCGAGGTAAGGATGAAACGACACTATATTTTTGCCAGCCACGGCACCTTTGCTAACGGTTTGTTGAACTCTGTGGAGCTGATCCTCGGTAAACAGCCGGATATTCATACTCTGTGCGCCTATGTAGAAGAGGAGGTCGATCTGACGCAGCAGGTGGAGGCGCTGCTGGCGCGTTTCCCGGCGCAGGATGAGCTGATAGTGATTACGGATATTTTCGCCGGTAGCGTAAATAATGAGTTTGTGCGTTTTTTATCACGCCCGCACTTCCATTTATTGTCCGGGTTAAATCTACCATTAATTATTGATCTGCTTATTTCTGCAGCGGAAGAGAATACCGAAAAATTAATTTCTGAAGCATTAATCAACGCCAAAGAGAGCATTCAGTACTGCAATCAGACTATTGCCGGGGCGATGACTATGGATAAAGACTTCTGAAATGAGGATGCATGATGATTACGTTATTAAGGGTTGACCATCGATTACTTCACGGCCAGGTAGCCTTTTCCTGGACCCAATATGTCGGCGCCGATTGTATTTTAATCGCCAACGACAGTGTCCCTGAGGATGAACTGCGGAAAACCACCATTAAGCTTGCTAAACCACCCTCGGTGAAGCTGGTGATTAAAAATATAAATGATTCTATTGAGGCGATAAAAAGCGGGGTTACCGATAAATATAATTTATTTATTGTTGTGGAATCGGTCAATGACGCCTGGCGTATTGCCAGCGCCGTTGAGGACATAAAAAGTATTAATCTCGGCGGAATTAAGGCCAAAGAGGGCAGTAAAAATATCTCTAAGGCGATTAATTTATTGCCGGAGGAAATAGAGCAGTTGCAACAACTGGTGGGCAAAGGCGTCGAGGTGGAGATTCGCCAGGTCCCGAACGATCGCAAACAGCTTTTTACGGAATGCGTGTGATTCCGGAGGACAGATTATGGTAGAGGCTCTCTTACTGGGTCTGGTGGCGTTTATCGCGCAATCGGAATATGCCTTAGGGACGTCGCTGATTTCCCGGCCTATCGTCACCGGGCTACTGACCGGTCTGGTGCTGGGGGATGTGCAGACCGGCGTCATTATGGGCGCGACGCTGGAGCTGGCGTTTATCGGTTCGTTCTCCGTTGGCGCCTCGATCCCGCCCGACGTGGTGACCGGCGGTATTCTCGGCGTGGCGTTCGCCATCACCTCCGGCGCGGGCACGGAAACGGCGCTGTTGCTCGGCCTGCCTATCGCCACCCTGACCCTGATCCTGAAAAACGTTTATCTGGGGATGTTTATTCCGCTGCTCAGCCAGAAAGCGGACGGCTATGCGGAACGGGCGGATACGCGCGGCATTGAGCGGATGCATCTGATTGCCGGATTCGGCCTGTCGCTGATGCTTGCCACGGTGGTGACCGTCTCATTCCTGGTGGGCAGCAACGCGGTGAAATCCCTGCTCGATACGATCCCGGAATTTATTAAACACGGACTCAGCGTGGCCACCGGGATCATTCCGGCTCTCGGCTTCGCGATGCTCGCCAGGTTGCTGATTAACAAGAAGGTGGCGCCGTACTTTTTCCTCGGCTTTGTACTGATGGCCTATTTGAAAATCCCGGTGACCGGTATCGCCATTCTCGGCGCCATCGTGGCGGTGGTGATGGTTAATGTCACCGCATTGAGCGCACCTCGTACCACGACAGAACAAGGAGTCAGCGATGACGACGAAGATGATTTCTGAAGAGACCCTGCAGCCGCAGGAGCAGGAAGAAGCGCGAATTACGCCGCGTGATTTACGCCGGGTGTTCTGGCGCTCCTTCCAGATGGAGTTCTCGTGGAACTATGAGCGACAGATGAATCTCGCCTTTGTTTACGCGCTGATCCCGGTGCTGAAGAAGCTCTATCCTCGCAAAGAGGAGCTGGCTGGGGCGCTGAAACGCCATCTGGTGTTCTTCAATACCACGCCGCATATCGTCACCCTGCTGCTGGGGATCACGACGGCGATGGAGGAGAAAAACAGCCAGCAGAAAAATATGGATGCCAACGCGATTGATAACGTCAAAGCCTCGCTGATGGGTCCGCTGGCCGGGCTGGGAGACTCCTTCTTCTGGGGAACGCTGCGCCTGATCGCCACCGGCATCGGCACCAGCCTGGCGCTAAAGGGCAATATTCTCGGGCCGATCCTGTTTCTGCTGGTGTTTAACGTGCCGCACATTCTGGTGCGCTGGTGCTTTACCCGCTGGGGATACGTGCTGGGCACCGGGGTGCTGCAGCGGATCCAGAAGAGCGGAATGATGGAGAGCCTGACCTACGGGGCATCGATTATCGGCCTGATGGTGGTCGGGGCGATGACCGCCTCAATGATCGATATCACCATCCCTGTCTCCTTCGGGGCCGGGGAGGCCAAAACTCAGGTGCAGGACATCATCAACGACATTCTGCCCTGCATGCTGCCGCTGGTGAGTTTCGGTATCGTCTACTGGCTGCTGGGGCGGAAGGTTAAACCGCTCTCTATTATCGGCGGAATGGCGCTGGTGGGCATTCTGGGTTCGTGGATCGGATTGTTTTAACGGGAGTGAGCTATGCGACCAACAATGATGACCTATATCAGCGAAGAGCCGGCCTGTCTGGCGCAGATCCTGCGCGACTACCGGCGTAAGCTGGCGGCGATTGAGACCTTCGCCCGCCAGCAGCCGGTGCGGCGTATTTTGCTACTGGCGACCGGATCGTCGCTGAATGCCGCGCTTTGCGCGCGCTATTTCTTTGAACAACGCTTTGACGTGCTGGTGGACATTAAAGAGCCGTACAACTTTACCCATTACGAAACTATCGACCCGCATACCGATCTGGTGGTGGCGATTTCACAGAGCGGAAAAAGCGCGTCGACGCTGGAGGCGATGCGTAAGGTACAGGCCTCAGGACTGCCGGTATTTGCCCTGACCTCCGACCCGCAAAGCCCGACCGGGCGGGCCTGCGATGGCGTTCTGGATATCAATACCGGGATCGAGAGCGTAGGGTTTGTCACCCGCGGCTTTAGCGCGACAGTGCTCAATCTGCTGCTGATAGCGCTGATGATTGCTCGCAGCCAGGGGAAGGCCAGTGAAGCCGAGGAGCAGCACTATCTTGCCGAATTCCAGCGACTGGCGGCGGCGATCCCGGAGGTCATCGCCCGCACTTCGCGCTTTATCGACCGGCATAGCGAAACGCTGCGGAGCGGCGAGCGCTTTGTCGCCACCGGCTATGGCGCGCTGGTTGGCGTGGCGAAAGAGTTCGAAACCAAATTTACCGAGACGGTGCGGGTACCTTCCAGCGGCTTTGAGCTGGAAGCCTATATGCACGGCCCCTATCTGGAAGCCAATGCCCGCCATGTGATGCTGTTTATGGAGGACTCGCCGGACGCGCGAACCCGGGCGCTGCGCGACTATATGGCGCCGTCCATTGCCCAGGCCTTTACGCTAACGCTGGGGGACGAAGAAGATGAACAAACGCTGGCGCTTAACTGCCCGTGCGAGCATCACCTGGCGCCGCTGCTGCTGATTGTCCCAGTGCAGATGCTCGCCTGGCATACCGCCGGGCTAAAAGGCATCGATCTGGCGATACGTATTTTCGACGATTTTGACCGCGTATTAAAAAGTAAAATCTGATTATTCAGGAGAAAACTATGTTGGGTTTTAATCAGGACGAGTACCTGACCAGTGCTCGCGAGATCATCGCTGCGCGTAAACAGGCGGAAACCGTGGCCGACGCTATTTATGACAGCGGCTGCAGCGCGTTATTTTTCGCCTCGGTAGGCGGTTCTTTAGCTCCGATGATGGCAATTAATGAGTTTGCCAAACAATTAACCAGCGTGCCGGTTTATCTTGAGCAGGCGGCGGAATTAATTCATCGCGGGCATAAAAAATTAAATAAAGAGGCGGTGGTGGTGACGTTATCCAAATCCGGCGATACCAAAGAGTCGGTGGCCATTGCCGAATGGTGCAAGGCGCAGGGGATACGCGTGGTAGCCATTACCCGTCATGCCGATTCGCCATTGGCTGCCGCCGCCAGCTGGCATATTCCGATGTGCCACAAAAATGGCGTGGAATATGAATATATGCTGCTGTACTGGTTATTCTTCCGTGTCATTTATCGTCACGGCGAGTTTGCGGATTATGCGCGTTTTGCCAGCCAGCTCGAGTTGCTGCCGGAAAATCTTCTGCAGGCCAAACGCCAGTTCGATCCCCAGGCGGACAGCATTGCCGCGCAGTACCATGACAGCGACTATATGATGTGGATTGGCGGCGCGGAAATGTGGGGTGAGGTCTACCTGTTCTCGATGTGTATTCTCGAAGAGATGCAGTGGAAGCGGACCAAGTCGGTAAGCTCGGCTGAATTTTTCCACGGCACTCTGGAGCTGCTGGAAAAAGAGGTCCCGCTGTTTCTGGTGAAGGGCGAGGGGAAATGCCGGGCGCTGGACGAGCGCGTCGAACGCTTTGCCGAAAAGATAACTGACCATCTGGTGGTGATCGACCCGCGCGACTATCCGCTGAACGGCATTGATGATGCGTTCCGCTGGATTATGGCGCCGTGCGTGGTGTCTACTCTGCTGGTGGACCGGCTGGCGGCCCACTTTGAGCACCATACCGGCCACGACCTGAATATCCGCCGTTATTATCGGCAGTTTGATTACTAAATCTTGCCTATGGCGGCCAGTCAGACTGGCCGCTCCGCTATTCTCCGAGGCGCTTCCCAGAAAATCATCGTCAAAACCAACCGGTTAAAAACCGGTGGTAGAGTCCGGCTTTCCTTCTCTTTCAGGCAAGCGGATGGCCATGAAAAAACGAATAACCGCCACGCCGCATGATGCGGTGTTTAAACGATTTCTTCGCCACCCGGAGACGGCGAATGATTTTCTCATGCTCTATCTTCCCGAAGCGATCCGCCAGCGGTGCGATTTCGCTACTCTGAGGCTGCAATCGGCGAGCTTTATCGATGAGGATCTACGCGCCTGGTATTCGGACGTGCTGTGGTCGGTGCAAACCACCTGCGGGGAGGGATATATTTACGTGGTGATAGAGCATCAGAGCTCGCCGGATAATCATATGGCTTTTCGTCTAATGCGCTATGCGATTGCCGCGATGCAGCGACACCTCGACGCCGGGCACAAAACGCTGCCGCTGGTGGTGCCGATGCTTTTTTATCATGGCGCAACCAGTCCGTATCCTTTTTCCCTCAACTGGCTGGATGAATTTGCCGACCCGCAGCTGGCGAAGAGGCTGTACGGCAGTCAGTTTCCATTGATCGACGTCACGGTCATGCCGGACGATGAAATCGTGCAGCATCGGCGGGTCGCCCTGCTGGAGCTGATGCAAAAGCATATTCGCCAGCGCGATCTCAGCGGCATAACGGAGTCGTTGGCGGCCGTGGTGATGCTGGGATACACTAACCCCCGGCAGTTGAGAATGCTGTTTCACTATATGCTGCAGTACGGTAACACGGCCGAGCCGGGCGTGTTTCTCCGCCGGCTGGCCCGCCGTCTGCCACAGTATGAGGAGACATTGATGTCTATCGCGCAAAAGCTTAAGCAGGAAGGTCGGCATGAGGGCCGACAGGAGGGGCGCCTGGAAGGGCGCCTTGAGGGCTTACAGGAAGG
Organism: Klebsiella sp. JB_Kp004; assembly: GCF_040065795.1. Lineage (NCBI taxonomy): Bacteria > Pseudomonadati > Pseudomonadota > Gammaproteobacteria > Enterobacterales > Enterobacteriaceae > Klebsiella > Klebsiella sp. JB_Kp004. Next base: position 63,615 of record NZ_JBEAKW010000039.1, read on the forward strand.
GAGCCGGCGTGAGGCGCTGCGCATTGCCGGCAGCATGTTACAGAATGGCCTCGACAAAGAGACGGTAGAGAAAATTACCGGACTGTCGGCTGACGACCTCAAGCCGCTGTATTGTTAACATCCTGCCACGGAAACCGTTGCCCGGCGCCAAAAACCGCCGGGCAAGGTGGCTTTAACCTTCGCTTTTCACCACTTTGATCTCCACCATACCGATCCCCAGCTGACGCGGGGAGTGGCCGAGGATATTGCCCTCGTTGGTGGATTGCGGGTCCGGCGGAGTGATGGTCAGCGTATTGCTGCGCGTTGGGTTGTCGAAATGCAGCGTCGTGGTGGTCACATCATTGACCAGTGTAAGCACTTGCTCACTTTGACCAACCCGCACCGGGATCGGCTTATTGGCATTGGGACCGTAGGCTTTAGCGGTGATCACCAGATCAAATTTCTCCGGCAGCGGCTCTTTATATTCAATCTTCACGTCGCTGCCCAGCTGGGCATTGGACCACCGACCCCAGGACTCGGGGCGCGAAATGCCGCTAAACTGTTTCACCTCTTCCGGCGCGCCGGCAACGTTAAACACGAAGCTGTCGGCCTTATAGCGAATATCGTTGTCGACAACTTTCAGCGTATCGACGTTGCCCTTATAGCGCTCCATATCGATAAGGGTGTCCCTGAAGGCGGTCTTACCTTGCCACTGTGGCTTATCAACGTGCTGGACCTTCTGCTCACCCCCCAGCTGTCCCTGCGAGACGCACCAGTCGGTGGAGAGCGCCAGCTCAGGAGACCACAGCTGGCCCATTTTATAGCAGCGATCGACCCACACGAAATTATCCCGCGGCGCGAAATCGGCCAGCTGGAAGCGCAGCGGCGCCGAGTATTCGCTCTCCGGCAGCGGTTCAACGCGCTGGTTCGACACCCGGAGCAGCAGCGGCAGACGGAAATGGCTGCCGGAGAAGGCGATCATGTTCTTCTGCGAGTCGATGGTGAAGTTTTTCATCTCTTTCGGGAAGTTCCACAGGCGGATCACGTCGGGTTTCCAGGCCAGGACCTTCTCTTTCATATTCATGAAAATACCGGAGAGCGACTGGCCAGAGAGACTGCTGCGCCCGAGGCCGATATAGTTATCGCCACCGAGAATATCCAGCACCGTCGCGCCGTTATCCATGGTGTTGCGTTTCACCGCCAGGGTCTCCTGCTGCGGCCGATCGCCGCGCAGGACAAAGAACAAATTGCTGCGATCGTGCTTGTTGAGGTAATCCCAGGCGCTGTTCTTCATGGCCAGGTGATCGGAAGAGACCACGATGACCGTGTTTTTGAAATAGGGAGAGGCTTTGATCTTCTCGATCAGCGCGGCGATATGTTCCTGGCTGCAGCTAACGGCGCTGAAGGAGAGGTTTTTCTTGCCGTCCACGTCATAACGTTTACGCTCGCAGGTACGCGAGATAAAACCGTCGGGATGGTGAGTGTCCACCGTCAGGGCGAACAGTGAAAAGCGTTTTCCGGACTGCGACAGTTCTTCGAATTTTTTCCACGTCTCGTCGAGTACCGTGTCGTCATAGAAGCCCCAGTCGTTGCGGTAGGTTGGATCGGCTACCGTGGTTTTGAGCTCTTCCGCCCCGAACAGGTGATCGAAGCCGTGGGATTTGAGAAACACGTCTTTGCCGGCAAAGCGCAGGTTAGCTCCCTGCACAAAATAGTTTTCGTAACCGGAGTTTTTCAGGATATCGCCAAGGCAGATATTCTGCGGAAAGAAGCTGGAAACCGAGGCCGAAGCGTTGCCTTCAAACGGGGCAAACAGCGGAATGCCACACTGTGATGCGACCATGCCGGCGATGGTGTAATCGGTCCCCGGCAGCTGCATCGTATTGCTGAAATCAATGCCCTCATCTTTTATTCTGCCAAGCTCAGGGGTGAGGTTGGGGAAAGCATCGTTATCAAAATAGGTGCGCTCAAGGCTTTCGCCATAGATATAGACCAGATTCAGCTGCGGATTGTCGATACGCTTCGACGGTTCTTTGTAGTACGCGGCAAAGTCCGGGTCTCCTTCCCGCGACTGCGATTTCACCAGCTCGCTGATTTGATGGAAGGCCGGGCTGGCGTCGACCGAGGCCAGCGCCAGCAGCAGCGCCGCCAGGCTGTAGCCGACGTGATGAGGATGATGTCGACGGCGGCGCAGCACCCATCCCAGGGCGCCAAAGACGGCAACCAGCGCGACGGCCACGCCGACGCCCGGCAGAATGTATTTACCGATCCCGGCGCCGGTCAGGCTGTTGGTCAGAGTGTAGAGTACCGCGTCGTTGATGCCGTCGCCGGTAAAGTAGTCGCTGGCGTAGAGGGTGATATTCAGCACCACGAACAGACCTAACACCGTGAGCGTGGCGGCAAACCACCAGGTGTTACGACCCGCTTTCCAGGCATAAAGCACCACCGAAGCTAAAAATAAGGCGATGGATAACAACTCTGACACAGCTCATCCTCATTAACGCCAGTTATCGGCTGGCAGAACAGATTACTTTTCAAGCCACACTGTAATTGCAGCGCCATCTTGCTGCAATTCTAGCGTCATGAAAGTGTGCAGTTATTCAGAATTGGTTTAGAAGTTGCCTTTTTTGATCGGCGTCGCAACGGGCGGGGCGGGGAAGCACAAGGAGAAAAAGGCGAAAAAAGCCGTTTCAGGCCGCGCTGCCGTCGCGAAGGCGACAAACGCGGCATTGGCCCTCTGCGTCAGGAGAGAAAGTTAACGCCCTGTTTTAAGACCAGATCGCAGGCTTTGGTTTTCACCTGTTTCGCCAGCGAACTGTTGCCGAGGGTATTCAGGTCAAGCTGCTGGCCATTATTGCTGTTGAGCAGCCCCTGCAGGCCATCAAGATAGCTGGTGTCCTGTTTTTGTTTTTCCGGCGTGCTAAGCCCCAGCTTATCCAGCACCTGGTTTTTGACGTTATCAGCGCTGGTCGCCGAGGCGAGCTTCTGTTTGGCGCAATATGACATGATCCCGGCGGCGTTATTCATGCTGCTGGCGGTCAGCGACTGGCTGCTGCCGTTGAGCAGGCTGGTCAGAGAGGAGATGGACATTCCGCCGCCGCTGGCCTGGGTGCTGCTGCCGCTGAGCTGGCTGGCGGCGCTGTTGAGAGAATCCTGCCAGGAGGCGGCGTGGGCGCCGGAGAGGGTAAATGCGCTGAGGGTAAGCGCGGCAAGTAAGCCATTTTTTAACGATTTCATAGACGGACTCATAAGCGTGACTGAAGAATCGCTTTAGTATAACGCCGTCGTCGTCCGGAAATCTCTTAATACTCCTTGCCGGTGACGCGGTGCCGGTAACTTTCCCAGTTGAAGATAACCCACAGGCTGTTGCCCAGGCGCATACGGTCCATCACCCGTTCGCCGAGCAGCTTATTCATCTCTTCCATATTACTGTTGGTCAGCATACCGGTGGGCCGTTTGGATGAAGATCGGCGGTCAACGATCTGATTGATAATGACCTTTTCATAGCGAGACTCTGTCTGCATACCAATTTCATCAATGACCAGAAGATCGACCTTGCTGAGGTCGCTCAGTAACTGCTCTTCGCTCGTCTCCCGGTTGCCGAAAGTATCTTTCATCGCCGACATAATATCGGCCACGGTGATGATTAAGACCGACTTCCCGCGCAGCAGCAGTTCGTTGCAGATAGCCGCCGCGAGGTGGTTTTTGCCGGTGCCCGGTTTGCCGGAGAAGATAAAGCTGGCGATATTGCCATCGAACTCCTCCACGTACTGACGCGCGCGGGCGAGGGCGTTCATCTGCCCCTCGCACTCGACGCGATAGTTATCAAAGGAGCAGTTCTGATGAAGGGGGCGGATCCCCGAGCGGTTAAAGGTGCGCTGCATTTTCATCGCGCGGTTCTCCCGCTCCAGCGCTTCGGAACGCAGCTTGCCTTGCTCTTTTTGCCAGGCCAGCAGCTCTTCGCCGGTTTTAAACGCCGGTTCGATATGAGCCGGCATCATTTTCTGCAGGCGCTTCATCAGATCGCCAACGTTTTTCATGCTCATCCTCGGAAACCTCGCGGAATATGACTGTCGGGTTCGCTAACGCTGTTCACATCGCGCTTCGGCTGCCCGCCGTTGCTGGCGCGGCTGATTTGCACGCTGCGAGCCAGTTTCTGCTGCCACTGCACGTGGTGAAACACTTTACCTTCCGCCTGCCAGTAAGCGACGAAAGCGGCCAGCTCTTCCGGGGTGACCGGCTGGCTCAGCGCGATGCCCCACAGCGCGGCCAGACGCTGAAAGTCGGCGTCCGGCTGCCAGGCCGCATACATGGCAAATTTGCCCATCGGCACCGCAACCGGCGCCGCGGCGGGCTCGTCGAAAAACTGCGGGTCAAGCGCGATGTCGCTGCCGGGGCGCGCCAGCCTGGCTTCCAGCTCCAGCAGCTGCGCCAGCCGGGCTGGGGTCAGCGCATAGAACGCCGGGGCGTTGTTGGCAAAAACGGCGACGGTGCCGTCAGTCGATTTCGCCAGCAGCGCCGCGTGCTGCTGGAGGAACTCTTCCAGGCCGCTAAAATGGGAGGTTAAAATTCGCGAAGACATAACTCTATCTCAACTCTGAACTGCAAAGAGTGGGGTGATCTGCACATAGTAGCACAGAGCCCGTCGCGGAAGGAGCGTTGGGGGGGGGG
>NZ_JBEAKW010000040.1:0-61846 GCF_040065795.1 Klebsiella sp. JB_Kp004
CCTGTGACCCCATCATTATGAGTGATGTGCTCTAACCAGCTGAGCTACGTAGCCAAATTGTCTTACTGTTTCTTCGATGGCTGGGGTACCTGGATTCGAACCAGGGAATGCCGGTATCAAAAACCGGTGCCTTACCGCTTGGCGATACCCCATCCGTACAACGCTGACTGGTGAATGGTGCGGGAGGCGAGACTTGAACTCGCACACCTTGCGGCGCCAGAACCTAAATCTGGTGCGTCTACCAATTTCGCCACTCCCGCAAAAAAAGATGGTGGCTACGACGGGATTCGAACCTGTGACCCCATCATTATGAGTGATGTGCTCTAACCAGCTGAGCTACGTAGCCATCTTTTTTTCGCGTAACCTTATCGGCGTTGCGGGGCGCATTATGCGTATTGGGCCTGCGAGCGTCAACCTCTTTTTCAAGGAAAATCGTTGTAATGTGACTGTTTGGTTAGGTTGCGAACAGCTCGCTGCAATAATCGGCAATTATTGGTTATTTATCGTTTTTCAGCGGCATAAATCCCGCAAAAAGAAAACGGACCCCGGAGGGTCCGTTTCGCGTTTAATCGCCTGTCAGGGCTTATTTATAGGCCGACTGGTGGACGCCCACCGCGCGGCCTGACGGATCGTTCATGGTTTTGAACGCTTCATCCCATTCAATGGCTTTGGCAGAAGAGCAGGCCACCGACGGACCGCCAGGGACACACTCCGCCGCGCTTGGCAGCGGGAACAGCTCTTCGAAGATCTCGCGGTACAGATAGCCTTCTTTGGAGGTCGGCGTGTTGTACGGGAAGCGGAAGCTTGCGGTTTCCAGCTGCTGGTCGCTGATCTGTTTCGCGGCCACTTCTTTCAGCGTATCGATCCAGCTGTAGCCGACGCCGTCAGAGAATTGCTCCTTCTGGCGCCAGGCCACGCTGGCCGGCAGGTAGGATTCAAAACATTCGCGCAGGATATGTTTTTCCATTTTGCCGTTGCCGCACATCTTATCCTGCGGGTTGATGCGCATCGCCACGTCGAGGAACTTCTTATCGAGGAACGGCACGCGGGCTTCCACGCCCCAGGCGGACATCGCTTTGTTGGCGCGAGCGCAGTCAAACATATGCAGCGCCTGCAGCTTACGCACCGTCTCTTCGTGCAGTTCTTTGGCGTTCGGCGCCTTATGGAAGTAGAGGTAGCCGCCGAATACTTCGTCCGAGCCTTCGCCGGAAAGCACCATTTTGATGCCCATGGCTTTAATTTTACGCGACATCAGGTACATCGGCGTCGAAGCGCGAATGGTGGTCACATCGTAGGTTTCGATGTGATAGATAACGTCGCGGATCGCATCCAGCCCTTCCTGAACGGTAAAGTGAATTTCATGGTGCACGGTGCCGAGGTGGTTAGCCACTTCCTGCGCCGCTTTCAGGTCGGGAGAGCCTTCCAGACCGACCGCGAAGGAGTGCAGCTGCGGCCACCAGGCTTCGCTACGCTCCTGATCTTCGACGCGACGGGCGGCGAATTTCTTGGTGATGGCGGAGATGACCGAAGAATCAAGGCCGCCGGAGAGCAGCACGCCGTAGGGCACGTCGGACATCAGGTGGCTTTTCACCGACTCTTCCAGCGCCTGACGCAGTTCGTTCTTATCGGTAACGTTGTCTTTTACCGCGTCGTAATCGAACCAGTCGCGCTGATAGTACTGGCGAATTTCACCGTCTTTGCTCCACAGGTAGCTGCCTGCCGGGAACTCTTTAATGGTGCGGCACACCGGCACCAGGGCTTTCATTTCTGAGGCGACGTAGAAGTTGCCGTGTTCGTCATGGCCCATATACAGCGGAATAATACCGATATGGTCGCGACCAATTAAGTACGCGTCTTTTTCGCTGTCGTACAGGGCGAAGGCGAACATCCCCTGCAGGTCGTCGAGGAACGCCGGGCCTTTTTCCTGATACAGCGCGAGGATCACTTCGCAGTCGGAGCCGGTCTGGAACTGATAGCGATCGCCATATTCCGCGCGCAGCGCCTGATGGTTGTAGATTTCGCCGTTAACGGCCAGCGCATGGGTTTTTTCGGCGTTGTACAGCGGCTGGGCGCCGGCGTTGACGTCGACAATCGACAGGCGCTCGTGCGCCAGAATCGCTTTGTCGCTGGCATACACGCCAGACCAGTCCGGACCGCGATGGCGCATCAGGCGGGAAAGCTCCAGCGCCTTTTTACGCAGCTCGCCTGCGTCAGTTTTAATATCCAGTACGCCAAAAATAGAACACATAGCCTTCTCCATTACCCTGTCGTGTTTGATGTTGTGCTGGCTTCGTCTCGTGGCGAAGCCTGAGTGCGTGCTTAAGAAAATGCCGTAAAGGGGGAGCCGGCGCAAGGGTTTTACGGCCGGAAAAAGAAAAAACGCAACTACGATTGTTGAATAGTAAAAAAAGAGTATCTTTTGAACGGCTTTATTGAAGAATACGCAATTATAAGCCGTTTTTATTAGATGGGCGGCTTTTAGCAGGCGTCAGAAATGAACAACCACGTCCTGAGACGTGGCTGGCATTAGAAAATATCGATTTCCGCGACGGAAGGGTAGATCCACGACGGGCGGAACGGCATGCTGTCGATGTCGTCGAGGGTCGAGACGCCGGAGAGCACCAGAATGGTCTCCAGCCCCGCCTGGAAGCCGGCCAGAATGTCGGTGCGCAGATTGTCGCCAACGATCACCGTCTGTTCGGAGTGGGCCTGCATTTTGTTCAGCGCTGAGCGGATGATCCACGGGCTGGGTTTACCGACGTAAAACGGCTTACGGCCGGAGATCTTCTCGATCCCGGCGCACAGAGCGCCGCAGGCCGGGTAGAAGCCGCGACCGTGAGTATCCGGGTTGGTGGCAATGAAGCGGGCGCCATTGGCGACAAAGAAGGCCGCCTTATGCATCATTTCCCAGTTAAAGGAGCGGGTTTCCCCGACGATGACAAAATCCGGGTTGACATCGGTAATGGTAAAGCCGGCTTTATACAGCTCGTGGATCAGCGCCCCTTCACCCACCACATAGGCTTTCTTGCCTTCCTGGCGGCGCAGAAAATCGGCCGTCGCCATTGCCGAGGTGTAAAAGGCGCTATCCGGCACCTCAATCCCGGCGGTGGCGAAACGGTTCGCCAGATCCTGGCCGGTTTGCGACGGGTAGTTGGTCAGCATCACCAGCGGCATGCCTTTATCGAGGATGCGCTTGATAAACTCGGCAGCGCCGGGAACGGCGACGTTATCGTGCATCAGCACGCCGTCAATATCACAAATTATGTTTTGAATGGTCATGGTGGGTCCAGAATCATTAACAAAGACGAAACTATACGCGTCAGCGATGCGGTTTCACACCTCTGACGGGCGATGCCCGCCAGTGACAGAGCGACGCGCTTATCTATAAAGGGGGGCGATTAGCTCTCAAGCAAGCGCTGCAGCAGCGTGCCATTGAGCATGGCGCGTTTGACCAGCGCGAAGGCGCCAATCGCTGAGCGATGATCGAGGGTGGAGCGCACCACCGGCAGGTTCTTACGAAACGCCTTCAGCGCCTGGGCGTTAATGCAGCCCTCAATGGCCGGGAGCAGCACTTTCTCGGCTTCCACAATTTCGCCGGCGACGACGATTTTTTGCGGATTGAACAGGTTGATGGCGATGGCGATCGTTTTTCCGAGGTGACGCCCTACGTACTCGATCACCTCGCAGGCCAGGGCATCGCCCTTGTTGGCCGCTTTGCAGATGGTTTTGATCGTGCAGTCATCGAGGGTCAGGCGGCTCTGGTAGCCCTGGTCCAGCAGATGGCGAACGCGATGTTCGATGGCGGCGTTCGCCGCGACGGTCTCCAGGCAGCCGAAGTTGCCGCAGTGGCAGCGTTCGCCCAGCGGATCGACCTGAATATGGCCAATTTCGCCCACGTTGCCGTTACGGCCAATAAAAATGCGTCCGTTGGAGATGATCCCCGCCCCGGTGCCGCGGTGCACGCGCACCAGAATGGAGTCTTCGCAGTCCTGGCTTGCGCCAAAATAGTGCTCGGCCAGCGCCAGACTGCGGATATCGTGCCCGACAAAGCAGGTAACGTTGAAGCGTTTTTCCAGCGCCCCGACCAGGCCCCAGTTTTCCACCGCAATGTGCGGCATATAGCGGATCACGCCGCTTTCTGGATCCACCAGCCCCGGCAGGATCACCGAGATGGCGATCAGCTCGCGGATTTTGCGCTGACAGTTTTCGATAAAAGTGGCGATGATATTCAGCAGGGCGTGTTCCAGCGTTTCCTGGGTGCGCTCGGGCAGCGGGAAATGCTCCTCCTCCAGGGTCTTGCTGCTTAAATCATAGAGGGTCAGGGTGGCGTCATAGCGGCCAAGGCGCACGCCAATGGCGTTGAAGTTACGCGTCTCCGCAATGATGGAGATGGCGCGGCGCCCCCCGGTGGAGGCCTGCTGATCGACTTCTTTGATCAGGCCGCGCTCAATAAGCTGACGCGTGATTTTGGTCACGCTGGCAGGGGCAAGCTGGCTTTGTTCCGCGATCTGAATGCGCGAGATAGGCCCATGCTGGTCAATCAGGCGGTACACGGCCGCGCTGTTCAGTTGTTTTACGAGGTCAACGTTACCAATTTGAGCTTGTCCGCCTGCTGTCATACTTTTACTTACTCAGTGACGACCTCGTTACCATTAACGATGGTCTTGGTGATTTTATAATCGCGTGTAAAGGCGGTCAGGTTAGCGACCATACCCGGCGCAATGCTGCCGAGCTGCTTGTCCACACCAATGGCGCGCGCGGGATAGAGCGTCGCCATCCGCAATACTTCGTCCAGCGCCACACCGCAATGCTCAACCAGATTACGCACCCCTTCAATCATGGTCAGGGAAGATCCGCTGAGGGTGCCGTTTTCATCTACGCACAGCCCGTTGCGGTAGTATATTGTTTTCCCGGCAAAAATGAACTGGTCAATATTCGCCCCCGCCGGCGCGGTGGCGTCGGTGACCAGGCACAGTTTGTCGCCTTTCAGGCGCTTGGCGTTGCGCACGTTGGCGTAATCGACGTGCATCCCGTCGACAATAATACCGCAGTAGACATCCGGCTCGTCAAAAATCGCCCCGGCCAGACCCGGTTCGCGGCCGGTAATGTACGGCATCGCATTATACAGGTGGGTGGCGAAGGTAATGCCCGCGCGGAAGCCCACTTTCGCCTCTTTCAGCGTGGCGTTGGAGTGGCCCGCGGAGACGACGATCCCGGCGGCGACCAGTTTGCGGATCACTTCCGGCTCGACGCGCTCAGGGGCGAGGGTCACTTTGGTGATCACATCGGCGTTGTCGCACAGGAAATCGACCAGCGCCGCGTCCGGTTTACGCACGTAGTCGGGATTGTGGGTGCCTTTCTTAACGATATTCAGCCACGGTCCTTCAAGATGCAGACCCAGCGCCTGGTTCGGGTGCTTTTGCAGGTATTCGCGCATCACGCGGACGCCTTGCTTCATCAGATCGTCGCTGGAGGTAATCAGCGTCGGCAGGAAGCTGGTGCAGCCTGAGCGTTCGTTGGCCTTCTGCATGATCTCCAGCGTTTCGACAGTGACCGCGTCAGGGCTGTCGTTAAACTGCACGCCGCCGCAGCCGTTGAGCTGGACGTCGATAAAACCGGGGGCGAGGATCGCGCCGTTGACTGAGCGCTGCTCGATGTCAGACGGCAAATCTGCCAGCGGACAAAGACGTTCGATAAGGCCATTAGCGATAACAACCGCATGGTCATCGAGAATTTCATGACCGGTATAAACCCGGCCCTGGGTTAATGCATACATTACGACCCCCGGTATATACGCCTCATCAGGCCCGGGAACGTTCGTTTGCCGCCGGCCTGATGATGCATACAAAGAAAAAGATGGTCCCGCGCAAAGTCGCGGGACGCGACTACATTACAGACCTTTAATATTTTCAGCTTCTAATTCGTTGAAATATTTCAGCGTCTTCACTTTCAGCTCCATGGTGGACGGTTCGTCGCAGACGATCACCGCCTTCGGATGCAGCTGCAGACAGGTAATGGTCCACATGTGGTTGACGTTACCTTCAACTGCCGCCTGCAGCGCCAGCGCTTTCTGATGGCCCAGCACCAGAATCATGACTTCTTCTGCATCCAGCAGGGTGCCCACGCCGACGGTCAGCGCATATTTCGGCACCAGATCCACGTCGCCGTCGAAGAAGCGGGAGTTCGCCACACGGGTGTCATGGGTCAGGGTCTTAATACGGGTGCGGGACGCCAGAGAAGAGGCCGGTTCGTTGAACGCGATGTGGCCATCGTTGCCCACGCCGCCCATAAACAGGTGGATTTTACCGTAGGAACGAATTTTTTCTTCATAGCGACGGCATTCCGCATCGATGTCCGGCGCGTTACCATTCAGCAGGTTGATATTTTCTGCCGGAATATCAACGTGGTCAAAGAAATTACGGTGCATGAAGCTATGATAGCTTTCCGGATGCTCTTTCGGCAGGCCAACGTATTCATCCATGTTGAAGGTGACAACGTGCTTGAAGCTAACCTGGCCTGCTTTATGCATTTCAACCAGCGCCTTGTAGGCGGTGAGCGGGGTGCCGCCGGTGGGCAGACCCAGCACGAACGGACGGTCCGCGGTTGGTTTGAATGCATTAATGCGGTTCACGATATGGCGGGCAGCCCATTTACCGACCTGCTCAGCGGTTACCAGGGGGATCAGTCTCATTCTTCACCTCTATAGTTAAAAGTAGAATCTGGCGGATTGGCGCCAGCACTCTGAGGAGAGTATTGCAGCAACTGCGCCGACCGGGGTCAATCCGTGTTGATTTTTTGAATGATAAAATAAGTTTTCGATGTTAGCCAGTCTAAGGGAGGGGTGAATACGATATTTGGTGATAATTATCACAAAAAATACCCGTTTAATTTGCGATACGAATTAATTTTTCACACACTTTGCCGGTAAGTGATAAAACCGACCTTGTTACACAATAAAAAAGTGGCTTTGAAAATGAGCCTCATCGGGGTCTCATAGGGGGAATAAGATGAATATTTTAGGTTTCTTTCAGCGACTGGGTAGGGCGTTACAGCTCCCTATCGCAGTGCTGCCGGTCGCGGCATTGCTGCTGCGTTTCGGGCAACCAGACCTGTTGAATGTACCCTTCATCGCGCAAGCGGGTGGGGCTATCTTCGACAACCTGGCGCTGATCTTTGCTATCGGTGTGGCGTCAAGCTGGTCCAAGGATAACGCCGGTTCTGCGGCGCTGGCCGGGGCAGTAGGTTATTTCGTGATGACCAAAGCGATGGTCACCATCAATCCGGAAATCAACATGGGCGTACTGGCCGGTATCATTACCGGTCTGGTAGCAGGGGCGGTGTACAATCGCTGGGCCGGCATCAAGCTGCCGGACTTCCTGAGCTTCTTCGGCGGCAAACGCTTCGTGCCGATCGCCACCGGCTTCTTCTGTTTGATCCTCGCGGCGCTCTTCGGCTACGTCTGGCCGCCGGTGCAGCACGCTATCCATGCGGGCGGCGAGTGGATCGTTTCCGCAGGGGCGCTGGGTTCCGGTATCTTCGGCTTTATCAACCGTCTGCTGATCCCGACCGGTCTGCATCAGGTGCTGAACACCATCGCCTGGTTCCAGATTGGTGAGTTCACGAACGCCGCAGGCGCCGTGTTCCACGGCGACATCAACCGCTTCTACGCCGGCGACGGCACCGCGGGGATGTTCATGTCCGGCTTCTTCCCGATCATGATGTTTGGTCTGCCGGGCGCGGCGCTGGCGATGTATCTGGCCGCTCCGAAAGCGCGTCGTCCGATGGTGGGCGGTATGCTGCTGTCCGTTGCCATCACCGCGTTCCTGACCGGGGTAACCGAGCCGCTGGAATTCCTGTTCATGTTCCTGGCTCCGCTGCTGTACCTCCTGCACGCGGTACTGACCGGTATCAGCCTGTTCATCGCAACGGCGCTGGGCATTCATGCGGGCTTCTCCTTCTCCGCAGGCGCTATTGACTACGTGCTGATGTACAGCCTGCCGGCCTCCAGCAAAAACGTCTGGATGCTGCTGGTGATGGGCGTGGTGTTCTTCTTCGTCTACTTCCTGCTGTTCAGCGCGGTGATCCGCATGTTCAACCTGAAAACGCCGGGTCGTGAAGACAAAGTCGCTGACGTGGTTACGGAAGAAGCGAACAGCAACACTGAAGAAGGCCTGACCCAGCTGGCGACCAGCTATATCGCCGCAGTGGGCGGAACGGACAACCTGAAAGCGATTGACGCCTGTATCACCCGTCTGCGCCTGACCGTGGGCGATTCGGCGAAAGTCAACGACGCCGCCTGTAAACGTCTCGGCGCGTCCGGGGTGGTGAAACTGAATAAGCAAACCATCCAGGTTATCGTCGGCGCGAAGGCAGAGTCTATCGGCGATGAGATGAAAAAAGTGGTGACCCGCGGCCCGGTAGCGGCAGCGGCAGCCGCACCGGCTGGCAACGTCGCCACCGCAGCGCCCGCGGCTAAACCGCAGGCGGTAGCGAACGCGAAGACCGTTGAGTCGCTGGTTTCGCCGATTACCGGTGACGTGGTGGCCCTCGAACAGGTGCCGGACGAAGCCTTCGCCAGCAAAGCCGTCGGCGACGGTATCGCGGTGAAACCGACCAGCAACATCGTGGTGGCCCCGGCCGCCGGTACCGTGGTGAAAATTTTCAACACTAACCACGCGTTCTGCCTCGAAACCAACAACGGTGCGGAAATCGTTGTCCACATGGGTATCGACACCGTGGCGCTGGAAGGCAAGGGCTTCAAACGTCTGGTTGAAGAGGGCGCGGACGTGAAGGCGGGCGAGCCGATTCTGGAAATGGATCTGGACTTCCTCAACGCCAACGCGCGCTCGATGATTAGCCCGGTGGTCTGCAGCAACAGCGATGACTACAGCGCGCTGGTGATACTGGCGAGCGGTAAGGTCGTTGCCGGCCAGACGCCGCTGTATGAGATTAAAGGCAAGTAAGGCTCCTGAGTCGAGTTTATGCCTCAGCGGCGAAGGGAAACCTTCGCCGCTTTTTTTTGCAGCAATCGGCCCCATAATCCTCTTCTGATACCTATTTTACGTAACTAATAGTTGTCACTACGCCCTGCTTGTAAGATCATGTGCCGTTATACGTTGTTTACGCTTTGAGGAACCCGTGATGAGTGAGGCAGAAGCCCGCCCGACTAACTTTATCCGTCAGATCATTGATGAAGATCTGGCTACCGGTAAGCACACCACCGTTCACACCCGCTTCCCGCCGGAGCCGAACGGTTATCTGCACATTGGCCATGCGAAATCCATCTGCCTGAACTTCGGCATCGCCCAGGATTATCAGGGCCAATGCAACCTGCGTTTCGATGACACCAACCCGGTGAAAGAAGATATCGAATACGTGGAGTCGATTAAAAACGACGTGCAGTGGTTAGGTTTCCACTGGTCCGGGGACGTTTGCTACTCGTCTGACTACTTTGATCAGCTGCATCAGTATGCGGTTGAGCTGATCAACAAAGGCCTGGCCTATGTTGATGAACTCTCTCCTGATGAAATTCGTGAATATCGCGGCACCCTGAAAGCGCCGGGTAAGAACAGCCCGTATCGCGACCGCAGCGTGGAAGAAAACCTGGCGCTGTTCGAAAAAATGCGCAGCGGCGGCTTCGAAGAGGGCAAGGCCTGCCTGCGCGCGAAGATCGATATGGCGTCGCCGTTCATCGTGATGCGCGATCCGGTGCTGTACCGCATTAAGTTCGCTGAGCATCATCAGACCGGCAACAAGTGGTGCATCTACCCGATGTACGACTTCACCCACTGCATCAGCGATGCGCTGGAAGGCATTACCCACTCGCTGTGTACCCTGGAGTTCCAGGACAACCGTCGTCTGTACGACTGGGTGCTGGACAACATCAGCATCCCGGTTCACCCGCGCCAGTACGAATTCTCGCGCCTGAATCTTGAATACACGGTGATGTCCAAGCGTAAGCTGAACCAGCTGGTGACCGAGAAGCACGTGGAAGGCTGGGACGATCCGCGTATGCCGACCATCTCCGGTCTGCGTCGTCGCGGCTACACCGCCGAATCCATCCGCGAATTCTGCAAGCGCATCGGCGTGACCAAGCAGGACAACACTATTGAGATGGCGTCGCTGGAGTCCTGCATTCGCGAAGATCTCAACGAAAACGCGCCGCGCGCGATGGCAGTGATCGATCCGGTGAAACTGGTTATCGAGAACTACCCGCAGGGCGAAAGCGAAATGGTGGCGATGCCGAACCATCCGAACAAGCCGGAGATGGGCAGCCGCGAAGTGCCGTTCAGCGCGGAAATCTGGATCGACCGCGCGGACTTCCGTGAAGAGGCCAACAAGCAGTACAAGCGTCTGGTGCTGGGCAAAGAAGTGCGTCTGCGCAACGCCTACGTCATCAAAGCGGAACGCGTGGAGAAAGATGCCGAAGGCAATATCACCACTATCTTCTGCACCTACGATGCCGACACCCTGAGCAAAGATCCGGCTGACGGCCGCAAGGTCAAAGGCGTGATCCACTGGGTGAGCGCGGCGCATGCGCTGCCGGTAGAGATCCGTCTCTACGATCGCCTGTTCAGCGTACCAAACCCGGGTGCAGCGGAGGATTTCCTCGCGGTGATCAATCCGGAATCGCTGGTGATCAAACAGGGTTACGCGGAGCCGAGCCTGGCGCAGGCGGAAGCCGGTAAAGCTTACCAGTTTGAGCGTGAAGGTTACTTCTGCCTCGACAGCCGCTATGCAACCGCAACCAGTCTGGTGTTTAACCGCACCGTCGGTCTGCGCGATACCTGGGCGAAAGCGGGCGAATAACCGTTTCCCTACCGTCAAAGCGCCGCACTCTGCGGCGCTTTTTTTGTTTCAGAATCAGCCAATTACTCTTTTTATTTTCGCGAAGCGAATTAATTCTGTTTCAAACCGGAAATAAATAACGCTTCTGATATTTCCTGTCTCATACAAAAAACCAATGTAATCGCTTTCAGGTTTTACGTTTTTCCCTGATTTTGCAATGACTTCCATGACAAAATTATCAGAGATAAGACTGTAACAAAACGACATAAATTATGTGCGCTTTGTCATAATCTTAAGCTTTGCCTCACGAAAAACATTGATAATTCGCGTCACGAAAAATAGTCTATCTACAGTGGTTTCGCGGCCTTTTTCACCGCCCCACATTTTGCAGTGTTATTTATTTTTTTTAGCGAATGACCCCCTGGTCTTCGCCTTTTAAAACGTCAAAGAGGATATGCACATGCGTACGTTTAGTGGCAAACGTAGTACGCTGGCGCTGGCTATTGCCGCCGTCACCGCGATGTCGGGCTGGGTTGTGATTCCGCAGGCCAGCGCAGCAGGCTTTATCGATGATTCTACTTTAACCGGCGGTATCTATTACTGGCAGCGTGAGCGTGACCGTAAAGATGTGACCGACGGCGACAAATACAAAACCAACCTTTCCCACTCCACCTGGAACGCCAACCTGGACTTCCAGTCCGGCTATGCAGCCGATATGTTTGGCCTTGATATTGCGGCGTTTACCGCGATTGAAATGGCGGAGAACGGCGACAGCGGCCACCCGAACGAAATTGCCTTCTCGTCGCGTAACAAAGCCTATGACGAAGACTACTCCGGCGATAAGAGCGGCATCAGCCTGTATAAAGCCGCTGCGAAATTCAAATACGGTCCGGCGTGGGCGCGCGCGGGCTACATCCAGCCAACCGGTCAGACCCTGCTGGCGCCGCACTGGAGCTTTATGCCGGGTACCTATCAGGGGGCGGAAGCCGGGGCCAACTTCGACTATGGCACCGCGGGCGCGTTAAGTTTCTCCTACATGTGGACGAACGAGTATAAAGCGCCATGGCATATCGAGATGGATGATTTCTACCAGAACGATAAGAAGACCAAAGTCGATTATCTCCACTCCGT
This sequence comes from Klebsiella sp. JB_Kp004, assembly GCF_040065795.1. Classification (NCBI taxonomy): domain Bacteria; kingdom Pseudomonadati; phylum Pseudomonadota; class Gammaproteobacteria; order Enterobacterales; family Enterobacteriaceae; genus Klebsiella; species Klebsiella sp. JB_Kp004. The sequence goes on from NZ_JBEAKW010000040.1 coordinate 11,920, forward strand.
CGGCGCCAAATATGATTTCAAAAACGACCTGGTGCTGGAGGCGGCATTTGGTCAGGCTCAGGGCTATATCGATCAGTACTTTGCTAAAGCCAGCTACAAGTTTGACGTCGCCGGCGCGCCGTTGAGCACCAGCTACCAGTTCTACGGCACTCGCGATAAGGTCAGCAACGGCGGGGTCAACGACATCTATGACGGCACCGCATGGCTGCAGGCGTTAACCTTTGGCTATAAAGTGGCGGATGTGCTGGATCTGCGTCTGGAAGGGACCTGGGTGAAGGCCGATGGCCAGCAGGGCTACTTCCTGCAGCGTATGACCCCGACCTACGCCTCCTCCAACGGTCGTCTCGATATCTGGTGGGATAACCGCTCCGACTTCAACGCCAACGGCGAAAAAGCGGTCTTCTTCGGCGCGATGTATGACATGAAAAACTGGGATATGCCGGGCTGGGCGTTTGGCGCGTCTTATGTGTACGCCTGGGATGCGAAGCCGGGCAAAATGTCCTCCCCGGACGCCTACTATGACGCTGATTACCGTCTGAAAGAGTCGGCCTACAGCCTGGATGCGCTGTATACCGTGCAGGAAGGCCGGGCGAAGGGCACGCTGTTTAAACTGCACTTTACCCAGTACGACAACCATTCCGATATTCCGAGCTGGAGCGGCGGCTACGGCAACATCTTCCAGGATGAGCGCGACGTGAAGTTCATGGTTATCGCCCCGTTCACAATTTTCTGATGCCTGCGCGGCGGGCGTGAGCCTGCCGCACCTCTGGGAGAACGACAATGAAAAAAATGCTGCTTATTGCCATGATGGCATCGGCTCTGGTGGCCTGCACCACGTCGCCGGCACCGAAAGAAGACACCAAACTGAAAGATGCCTATAGCGCCTGTATTAATACGGCGGAAGGCAATCCGGACAAAATTGAAGCCTGCCAGAGCGTACTGAATGTCCTGAAAGAGGATAAACAGCACCAGCAGTTTGCTAACCAGGAGAGCGTCCGGGTACTGGATTATCAGCAGTGTATCCAGGCTACCCGTACCGGTAACGATCAGGCGGTGAAAGCGCGCTGCGACCAGATCTGGAAAGAGATCCGCAGCAATAACACCACCCATTAAGCCAGACGGCAGCGGCAAACGGGCGGAGTCTATCTCCGCCCGTTTGTTTTTTTAGCGCTGACTCTCCGCCGGCTGATAGCCGCGACTCAGGCGCACGAACAGCAGCGCGGTGGCGATGAACCCGCACAGCGCAGCGCACATCAGCCACCATCCCGGCGCGCTTTTATCGCCGGTAAGCTCGACCAGGGCAGTGGAGATAGCCGGCGTCAGGCCGCCGAAGATGGCGGTGGCGAGGCTGAAGGCCAGCGAAAAGCCCACGGTGCGGACATAAACCGGCATCACTTCGGTGAGCGCCGCCACCATCGCGCCGTTATACATGCCAAAGAAGAAGGAAAACCACAACAGGACCAGCGTCATACGGGTGAAATCCGGCGCGGCGGTGAGCCAGTGCATCACCGGCCAGGTGGTGAGCAGCGCCAGCACGGTAATCCCCATCAGCACCGGGCGACGACCGATCCGATCGGAGATCGCGCCGCCAATCGGTAACCAGATAAAATTGGAGATGCCCACCAGCATGGTGACCAGCAGGCTGTCGCGGCGCTGAGGTGCAGCACTGCTCTGCCGTAGGTTGGCGTATAGACAGTAATAAAGTAGAAAGTGGTGGTGGTCATCGCTACCAGCAGCGTCCCCGCGGTAATAATGCGCCAGTTTCTGGCGATGGTGGTCAGGATCTCTTTGGTATCCGGGCGATGTTTACGCTGCAGGAATTCCTCGGTCTCCTGCAGCGAGCGGCGCAGCACGAAAATCAGCGGAATGATCATACAGCCAATAAAAAAGGGGATGCGCCAGCCCCAGGCGGCAATCTCCTCATGTTCCAGCGTGGCGTTCAGCGCATAGCCGATCAGCGCCGCCATGATGATAGCCACCTGCTGGCTGGCGGACTGCCAGCTGGTATAGAAGCCTTTATTGCCCGGCGTAGCGATTTCAGAGAGATAGACCGACACTCCGCCAAGCTCAACGCCCGCCGAGAAGCCCTGCAGCAGACGGCCCACTAACACGAGGATCGGCGCCAGCACGCCGATAGTCTGATAGCCAGGGACCAGGGCGATGAGTAGCGTCCCGCAGCCCATGATCGCCAGGGTGACCATCAGCCCTTTGCGGCGACCGATTCTGTCGATATAAGCGCCGAGCACCACCGCGCCGATAGGACGCATCAGGAAGCCCGAGCCAAATACCGCAAAGGTGAGCATCAGCGCCGCGAACTCGCTCTCCGCCGGAAAGAAGGTGCGGGCGATATAGGTGGCGTAAAAGCCAAACAGGAAGAAGTCGAACTGTTCGAGAAAATTACCGCTGGTCACGCGGAGGATAGCGCCGACGGTGCCGGCGCGGGTGGGTTGTTGGGTCATAGGGGGTGCTCTCCATTGTCTTTATCTTGTTGTTATCGGGTGCAGAGGGGCAGGTCAGTCGCCGGCGACGCCCACCTGTTTTCCGCGGCGTTTCTCAATCGCCCACTTGAGTAACGCCGCACAGCGATAAAATCCGTGGGCAAATTTTCCATACGGCAGGGTTAAGAACAGGGCCATCACCACCCCGAGGTGGATGGCGAGCAGGACGCCCATCCACGAAGTATCCCGCCCCGCCAGCAGCGCCAGGCCGGTGAAGCTGGTCAGCAGCAGCAGCAGAATAAATCCGCGATCCATCGGTTTCTGCCGCGCGTCGCCGTGCAGCGGCGAGCGGCGCAGGTTCAGCCACAGCAGGCCCGCCGGACCGACCAGCAGGCCGATGCCGCCGAGGGTGCCGAGCAGCACCGGCAGGCTGAAGAACGGGTAGGGGGCTTCCTGGCCGGCGATATAGTGATAGCCCGTGGCCACCACGGTGGCGGCGAAACAGAGCATAAAGCCGTAGAAGGTGCAGTGGTGGAAACGGCGGCGCAGCAGGGTGAAGGCGTCATCGGCTTCGTTGCAGCCTTTCCCGTGGCCGCCGTCGAGATATTTCAGCGTCAGCGCATCATGGGATGCCTTCGCAATATCAATCGGTTGCGGCTGGCCCGGGGAGATCTCGCGCCAGAAGCGGATCACCCCGCTCATCAGTAAGCCAATCGCCAGCACAAAGACCGAACCAAACATCCACGCCAGCAGGTTATGGGGGAATATCTGGTAGAAGTCGCCCGCCAGCGGCGGATGGCGCAGCGAGCCTTTGAGCCCCATCGCCAGCAGCAGAAAGACAATCAGGCCGCCGACCAGCGCCAGCACGGTGGTCATGCCGGCCCGACGGTACAGGCTGCCAAAGGCGGCGGGCTGGGCGTAGTGTTGATAGGTCTCGAGCCGGACTTCGGCCATCGCCTTCGGCACGTTAATGGCGAACTCGTGCGGCGGCGCATACTGGCAGGCATGCAGGCAAGCGCCGCAGTTATGGCACAGGTTAGCCAGATAGTTGATATCCGCCTTGCCAAAGGCCAGGCGCTGGGTCATCGCCGGGAACACGGCGCAAAACCCTTCGCAGTAGCGGCAGGCGTTACACACCTGCATCACCCGTTCAACTTCCGCCTCCGGTTCGGTGATGATCTGCGCGTCAATGATCAGCTTTTCAAGCGACTTCATGGTGTTTCTCCTGCTGCGCCGCCCGGGCGGCTTGCTGGCCGGCGATGCGGCCGAAGGTGGTGCCGATCGACATCCCGACGCCGGCGGTGTAGCCCTTGCCCAGCACGTTGCCGGCCATCATTTCCCCGGCGACGAACAGATTACGGCTGGGTTGACCGGCGAAATGGACGGCGGCGGTGTCGTCGACGTAGAGCCCGAGGTAGGTGAAGGTGATCCCCGGCCGCAGGGCGTAGCCGTAGTAAGGCGGCGTATCGATGGGGCGCGCCCAGTGGGTTTTCGCCGGCGTGAGGCCAGAGGTCGCGCAGTTATCCAGGCGGGTGTGATCGAACTGGCCCGGCGCGCAGGCGGCATTATAGTCGGCGATGGTTTGCGCTAACCGTTCGCCGTCCAGCCCCAGCTGGCGGGCCAGTTCCTCGATGGTATTGGCCTGAGCGCCGGGAAAGACGGGGGGCATAAAGTGGCCGATGGCTTTGCTGTCGATGATCGAGTAGCCGATCTGTCCAGGCTGGTGGGCGACCAGTCGGCCCCATATGGCGTAGCGTTTAGGCCAGAAATCTTCCCCCTCATCATAAAAGCGCACGGCATCGCAGTTGACCACCACCCCCAGCGAAACGCAGTCGACGCGGGTGCAGATCCCGCCGTCATAGAGCGGCGCCCGGGCGTCAATGGCGACGCAGTGGGACTGGGAAGGATCGCCGATGATATCGGCCCCGGCGTCGATCATAAACTTGAGCAGCACCCCCTGGTTGAAGCGCGTGCCGCGGATGAGAAAGTTATCGGCGGGCCATTCGCCGCGGTCATTTTGCCCCCAGGCCTCGCGCAGCCACTCGCGGTTGGATTCAAATCCGCCGGCGGCGAGGACGCAGCTTCTCGCGACAATCCGTTCCTCGCCCGCCAGCGCGGCGACAAATTCACCGTTGCGCAGTTCCAGAGCCTGCACCGGCGTGTTGTAGCGGATCTGCACCCCCATCCGCTCTGCGCTGCGGTAATAGGCATTGACCAGCGCTTTGCCGCCGCCCATAAAAAAGGCGTTGGTGCGGGCCACGTGCAGGGCGCCGGAGAGCGGCGGCTGAAAGTTAACCCCGTGCTGACGCATCCAGTCCCGGCACTGTGACGAGGTGCGGATCACCAGCCGGGCCAGCGCTTCGTTGGTGTTCCCTTCGGTGACGCGCAGCAGATCCTGCCAGTACTCCTCTTCAGGATAGCTGTCGACCAGCACGTCCTGCGGCGCATCGTGCATACAGCGCAGGTTACGCGTGTGCTGCGAGTTGCCGCCTCGCCACTCCCGCGGCGCCGCCTCCAGCAGCAGCACCGAGGCGCCGGCTTCCCGGGCGGTTAAGGCGGCGCATAGCGCGGCATTGCCGCCGCCAATGACCAGTACATCCACCATTATCGGCTCCCTTACAATTTAATTAATTGTTAAATTTGTAATGGGAATGTAGGCGGTAACGGCGACGGGGCGCTATGGCGTAACGCTAAAGAGGGGTTTAGTTAACGTAAAGGGTGGCGCCTGGCCAGCGATCGGACTCCACCAGCTGGCGCATGACTTTGCTTAGTATGACCCGTGCCGCAAGGCCTGCCGGGGTGAGCTCATCATCCGACAGGCTGACCAGAAAGTTGGGGCGGCTGAGGATCGGATTAGCGATGCCGATCACCCTCAGCGCCTGATGGTCGAGATGGGAAATAGCGGCCCCGGGCTGCAGAGTGGCGCCCAGTCCGCTGCGCACGGCCTGCATCAGCAGGGCCAGACCGTCAATGTCCGCCACCACCTCAACGCTGAGGCTGTGCTGCTGGCAAACCGCCTCCAGCCTGCCGCGCAGGCCGTGGCCCTGGCTTGGCATAATCAGCGGCAGGGTGGTGAGCTGGTCAGGGGAAACAGGGTCATCCGGCAGCGAGGCCAACAGCGCATGGGTGCCGATCAGAAACAGGCGCTCTTCGAGCACCGGTCTGGCGCTCCAGCGCAGGATCTTCTCCTGCTGGAAGACGATGGCTAAATCCAGCTGGCGGGTGTTGATCATCCGCTCCAGATTCCCGGAGAGGCTTTCCACCAGGTGCAGGCGGACGTCGGGGTAGCTCTCGCGCATCGCGTTGATGAACGGTACGCCAAGAACGGAGGCGGTGCTGGGGGCCATGCCGACGCTGACGTGGCCCGACAGCCGCGCCTCGCGGGCGGCGAGGATGGCATCATCGGCATGACGCAGCGCCAGCTGCGCCTGTGAGTAGAAAGCGAGGCCCGCGCTGGTGGGCGTCACGCCGCGAGAGGTTCGCTGCAGGAGGCGAATGGACAGCTCATTTTCCAGACGCGCGATCTGCTGGCTGAGCGCCGAGACGCCGATATTCAGATCGAGCGCGGCGCGGCCCATGCTGCCGGTTTCAACAATGCGCGTAAAATAGCGTAGCTGGCGAAGTTCCATATCAACTCTCCGGACAAAGCGGGGACTCGCGAGGGTCGCCGCCGGGACGTGAGCGGGAAGCGCGGCAGAAGCGCCCATAAAAAAGCCAACCGGCTGGTTGGCTTTTCAGAGCAGGCGAAGCAGGGAATTACTTTTCCACTGCGTCGTGGGCGTGTTCGTCCTCGCGGCAATCACCTTCCGCACAGTGACCGTACAGATACAGACTGTGGTTGGTCAGGCGGATGCCGTGACGGGAAGCGATTTCACGCTGGCGCGCTTCGATAGAGTCATCACTGAATTCGATCACTTTGCCGCAGTCGAGGCAGATCAGGTGATCGTGGTGATGCTGCTGGGTCAGTTCGAAAACGGATTTACCGCCTTCAAAATTATGACGAGTCACGATACCGGCGTCATCAAACTGGTTGAGGACGCGGTAAACGGTCGCCAGACCAATCTCTTCGCCCATGTCGATCAGGCGTTTATATAAGTCTTCCGCACTGACATGATGGTTATCCGGTTCCTGCAGCACTTCAAGGATTTTCAGTCGAGGAAGTGTGACTTTCAGGCCAGCCTTCTTTAATGCGGTATTGTTGTCAGTCATGCGGAATCTGTCCTGTTGCTAAACGATCTACTTCCTTCAACGGAAGTCATACAGAAATTAACCCGACGTAATGCGTCTCATTATAGAACTGCCACTGGTAAATGAAAACTGCAAGCATCGGGCCTGGTTTGCTGTCAAAAACGAGGCACCAGCTACAAACTGCGTCACGTGCCTCGTAGAATCAGAGGACATTGTACAGATATGTGATTAAAAGTTAAAAACTTGTAGCTATTAGTTTGATTGCTTTTGTCTATTAATACGACGCAACTCAACGATTGCGCCGCTTAATTATCAGGCGTTTTTGATTTCTTCGAGGTGCAGCTCTTCAGCCACCTGCTTCACCCACTTCTCAACGCGCTCGTTGGTCAGTTCCGGCTGACGGTCTTCATCAATGGCGAGGCCGACGAAGTGGTCGTCATCCGCCAGGCCTTTGGAGGCCTCGAAGTGATAGCCGGCAGTCGGCCAGTGGCCAACGATGGTCGCGCCGCGCGGCTCAATGATGTCGCGGATGGTGCCCAGCGCATCGCAGAAGTACTCTGCGTAGTCTTCCTGGTCGCCGCAGCCGAACAGCGCCACCAGCTTGCCGTTAAAGTCGATCTCTTCCAGCGTCGGGAAGAAGTCGTCCCAGTCACACTGGGCTTCACCGTAGTACCAGGTCGGGATGCCGAGCAGCAGGATGTCGTGGGCTTCCAGATCTTCTTTGCTGCTTTTGGCAATGTCGTGAACATCAGCAACATCTTTACCAAGCTGCTTTTGAATCATTTTTGCAATATTTTCGGTGTTGCCGGTGTCGCTGCCAAAAAAGATGCCGATGATTGCCATGAGTAAAATAACCTCTTGAAACTTAAATGATGTGGTAGGGACGCGATGCCCACAGATAACGGCAATCATAGCAGAACAGGCAAGGACGCGGAAACAGCAATCACGCCCGACTGCACACTCTGCTACATGAATGCGGATTTTTCGCGGAAAGTTAGACTTTTCCCTGGCTGCGCAGGGCGGTTAATTGCGTCATCAGCATCTCTTCGATGAGATCGCTGCGGCTCATATTACGCGCTTCCGCCAGTTCGTTAAGCGCATCGACCGCGTCGGCGTTGAGCTTTAGCTCCACGCGCTTCAGCCCGCGCACTTTATCGCGTTTCAGCTGATTACGTTTGTTGATGCGCAGTTGTTCATCGCGCGACAGCGGATTGGTTTTTGGTCTTCCCGGGCGACGCTCGTTTGCGAACAAATCTAATGTCGTACGGTCCGTTTGTTCTTTTGCCATGATTCTGAGTGACTTCGGGGAAACAAGCTGCCGGGCTCTAGCCGGCGCAGATAGCGCGCCATCATACATCAGGCGAACGGCTGCGCCAACGACCGCGGGCATTCTGCGGCGCGGTCGGGCATATTTTAGCCAATCAGGCGCCAATGCTCGTGAGATAGCGGCGGATCGCGCGCAACACCGCTTCGGGTTTCTCGGCATGGACCCAGTGTCCGGCGCCGGCGATGACGTGGGCCCGGGCCTGCGGGAACTGGGCCAGCAGCGCGTCGCGGTAGGCGTCGGTCACGTAGGGTGAGTTGCCGCCGGGAATAAACTGCGTCGGGTGCGGCCAGGCCGGGATGGTTTCCCAGCCGACGATATGCGGGTACTGGTCCCACAGCACCGGGACGTTGAAGCGCCAGTCGCCGTCGACGAAAGATTTCAGCAGGAACTGAATCACCCCCTCTTCCTGCAGATGCTCGCGCATCACCTGCGCCGCCTGCTGGCGGGTGCTGGCGGCGGATTCGCTGACGGCGCGGATAGCGGCGAAGATCTCATCATGGCGGCGAACATGATAATCCACCGGGGCGATATCGATCGCCACCAGACCGTTGATGCGCTCCGGCGCCAGGGCGGTCAGCGCCATCACCGCTTTGCCGCCCATCGAATGGCCGATAAAGGTGGCGCGCTCAATCTGGTGCGCGTCGAGCGTATCGAGCAGATCCTGCGCCATCGCGGGGTAGGTCATCTCTGGCGACCGCGGCGACAAACCGTGGTTGCGCATATCGACCTGCAGAATATCGTGGTCGGCGACCAGGTCGCGGGCGAGGATGCCCAGGTTGTCCAGGCTGCCAAACAGACCGTGGACCAGCACGATCGGGGAGTGGTTGTGCGGATTCTGTGCAGATTGCGCTCGGCTATTTAATTTCATGGCAAAGTTCTTTTTTTCGCTCCGTCGGGTTAGGGTATTATGTTGGACATTCTGCCATCCGGCTGCAAGACCCAGAAGTTTTCTGAGTTTTACCGCCATCCTGGTTTGACGCTATCCGCGGTTGGGATTTGTACTTATAATCCCAACGATTTGTATTCAGAAAAGATATCGCACTGGATTAAGATGAAAACAATTGAAGTTGATGATGAACTCTATCGCTATATTGCCAGCCACACTCTGCATATCGGCGAGAGCGCATCCGACATTTTACGGCGCATGCTGAAATTTTCCGCCGTTTCCCAACCGGCTACACAGGTCAGCAAAGCCGCGCCGGCGCTGGCGCCCGCGCCTGCCGTTGAGGTGAAACCCGCTAACCCGGCGAAAGATAAAGTCCGCGCCATGCGCGAGATGCTGTTATCTGATGAATACGCCGAGCAGAAGCGCGCGGTGAACCGTTTTATGCTGGTGTTGACCACTCTCTACTCCCTGGACAGTAAAGCATTTGCCGAGGCGACGGAGTCTCTGCATGGCCGCACGCGCGTCTACTTCGCGGAAGATGCGCGTACGCTGCTGAAAAGCGGTAATCAGACCAAACCGAAACAGGTTCCTGGTACACCGTGGTGGGTGATCACCAATACCAATACCGGCCGTAAATGCAGCATGATTGAGCACATCATGCAGTCGATGCAGTTCCCTGCGGAGCTGATTGAAAAGGTTTGCGGCACGATCTAGCTTTTTAACATTTGCACCAGAAGGATCAGGCAATGGCAATCGATAAACGTGCGGGGCAGCCTGCGCAACAGAGTGATTTGATTAACGTCGCCCAACTGACTGCTCAGTACTACGTGCTGAAGCCTGAAGTCGGTAATGCGGAGCATGCGGTCAAATTCGGCACCTCCGGCCATCGCGGCAGCGCGGCGCGTCACAACTTCAACGAACCGCATATCCTGGCCATCGCCCAGGCGATTGCGGAAGATCGTGCGAAGAACGGGATCACCGGTCCGTGCTATGTCGGTAAAGATACCCACGCCCTGTCCGAGCCGGCGTTTATTTCGGTGCTGGAAGTGTTAACCGCCAACGGCGTTGACGTGATCGTGCAGGAAAACAACGGCTTCACCCCGACGCCGGCGGTCTCCAACGCGATTCTGGTGCATAACAAAAAAGGCGGTCCGCTGGCGGACGGCATTGTGATCACCCCGTCACACAACCCGCCGGAAGATGGCGGTATCAAGTACAACCCGCCAAACGGCGGTCCGGCTGATACCAACGTCACCAAAGTGGTGGAAAACCGCGCCAACGAACTGCTGGCCGCTGGCCTGCAGGGCGTGAAACGCCTTCCTCTGGACGCGGCGCTGGCTTCCGGCCACGTCAAAGAGCAGGATCTGGTGCAGCCGTTTATTGAAGGCCTGGCGGATATCGTCGACATGGCGGCGATCCAGAAAGCGGGCCTGACGCTGGGCGTCGATCCGCTGGGCGGTTCCGGTATCGAATACTGGAAACGCATTGGCGAGCACTACAAGCTCAATCTGACCATTGTGAACGACCAGGTAGACCAGACCTTCCGCTTTATGCACCTCGATAAAGACGGCGCCATCCGCATGGACTGCTCCTCGGAATGTGCGATGGCGGGCCTGCTGGCGCTGCGCGATAAGTTCGATCTGGCGTTTGCCAACGACCCGGATTACGACCGTCACGGGATTGTCACCCCAGCCGGGCTGATGAACCCGAACCACTATCTGGCGGTGGCGATTAACTACCTGTTCCAGCATCGTCCGCAGTGGGGCAAAGAGGTGGCGGTCGGTAAAACCCTCGTCTCCTCGGCGATGATTGACCGCGTGGTGAACGATCTGGGCCGCAAGCTGGTGGAAGTGCCGGTGGGCTTTAAGTGGTTCGTCGACGGCCTGTTCGACGGCAGCTTCGGTTTCGGCGGCGAAGAGAGCGCCGGGGCCTCCTTCCTGCGCTTCGACGGCACGCCGTGGTCCACCGATAAAGACGGCATCATCATGTGCCTGCTGGCGGCGGAAATCACCGCAGTGACCGGGAAAAACCCGCAGGAGCACTATAACGAGCTGGCGGAGCGCTTTGGCGCGCCGAGCTACAACCGTCTGCAGGCTTCCGCGACCTCCGCGCAGAAAGCGGCGCTGTCTAAGCTGTCGCCGGAAATGGTCAGCGCTGACACCCTGGCGGGGGATCCGATCACCGCCCGTCTGACCGCAGCGCCGGGCAACGGGGCGGCGATTGGCGGCCTGAAAGTGATGACCGACAACGGCTGGTTCGCGGCGCGTCCGTCAGGCACCGAAGACGCCTACAAGATCTACTGCGAAAGCTTCCTCGGCGAAGAACATCGCAAACTGATCGAAAAAGAAGCGGTAGAGATTGTCAGTGAAGTGCTGAAGAACGCCTAAAGGCGCACGACCATCAGGCCCCTCGCGGGCCTGATTTTTTTCGCAAGGATAGCGATGAAAATACAACGGAAGTCCCTGTTTTTGTTCTGGGCGTGGATGGATCTCTTTTTCGTCCTGCAATTCTTATGGTGGAATATTGCCCACCGCCGACTCCCTTTTTACGACGACCTGCTGGCTTATCTCCAGCTGCTGCACGACTGGGGCGCTGCGGCGGTCTGGCTCTATCCGCTGAATGTGCTGCTGATTATCAGCATCCCGCTGTCGATGATCCTCTTATTCCGTCAGAGCCGCTATGGGCTGTGGCTGGCCTGGGGGCAGACGCCGCTCAGGCTGGTGTTTATGCAGCCTTCGCTTTCTTTGGGTCTGTGGCTGATTCAGGCCGCCGGCGTCCGGCATTTCGCGATCCTGGCTGGCTTCATGCTGCTCTCTGAAGGGCTGAAAATCGCCAGCCTCTGGTACTGCAGAGGCGGGGCTCAGGGCATAAAGCGATAGCCAATCCCGGTTTCGGTCAGCAGATGCTGCGGGCGCGCCGGATCGGCCTCCAGCTTTTGCCGCAGGTGACCCATATAGATCCGCAGATAATGGCTGTGCTCCACGGCGTTAGGGCCCCACACCTGGTTCAGCAGCTGGCGCTGGGTAAGCACTTTGCCGGGATTATTCAATAGCGCCGTCAGCAGGCGAAACTCGATGGGCGTCAGGTGGATCTCTTCGCTGCCGCGCAGGATGCGGCGGGCGGGGATATTGACCTCCAGGTCGGCGAAGCGCACCACCGGCTCGTCGGCCTGCGCCGCGCCGTGACGACGCAGTGCGACGCGCAGGCGGGCCTGCAGCTCGCCGATGCCAAAGGGTTTACTTAAGTAGTCATCGGCGCCGGCATCCAGGGCGGCAATTTTGTCGTGCTCTTCGCTACGCGCTGACAGGACGATAATCGGCATCTGACTCCACTGGCGCAGGTCGCGAATAAAATCAATGCCGTCGCCATCCGGCAGGCCGAGATCGAGGATCGCGAGGTCGGGCTTACGGGTGGCGGCTTCGATCAGCCCGCGCTGCAGGGTTTCCGCTTCAAATACGCGCATGCCGTCGGCTTCCAGCGCGGTGCGCAGAAAGCGACGGATAGCGTGTTCGTCTTCGATAATCAGAACGTTAATCACAATTCCTCAGATAGCTCTTCCAGTTCAGGGGGCGTTTCTCCCGGCAGTGTAACACGGAATGAGGCGCCGCCTTCCGGCCGGTTGCTGGCGGAGATGGTCCCGCCGTGGACGTCGACGATGGCCTGACAGATGGCAAGGCCCAGCCCGACGCCGGGGATCGCCGACTCTTTGTTGCCGCGGGCGAATTTATCAAAGATAGCCTGTTCCTGGCCCGCCGGGATCCCCGGACCATTATCCCATACCTCCAGCGACAGCTGCCGGGCGTCCGCTTCGGCGCGAATACCGATGTCCGCCCGGGCGCCGGCATACTTATGGGCATTCTCCAGCAGATTGATCAGCACCCGCTCGAACAGCGGCCCGTCGACATGCACCAGCTGCAGCGGGTCGGGTAAATCCAGTTGAACGTGCTGGCCGCCGAGGCTCGGCTCGAGCATACGCAGCGCGCTGCCGACCACTTCCTCCAGCGTCAGCCACTCCTTGTGCAGATTAAAGCCGCCGGACTGGATCCGCGCCATATCCAGCAGGTTGTTCACCAGCCGGGTGGTATTGAGCACATGCTGGCGGATTTCATTGGCCTGCGGGGCATGCTTCGAGCCCTCGCTGGCCAGATCGAGGGTCAGGATTTCCGCCTGGCCAAACAGCACGGTGAGCGGGGTACGCAGATCGTGGGACAGGGCGGCGAGCAGCGAGTTACGCAGGCTTTCGCGCTCGCTGGTCAACCGGGCCTGCTCTTCGCTGGCGGTCAGGGTGAGACGCTCCAGGGCGCTGGCCACCAGCAGGGTGAAGGTCTCCAGCAGCCGCTGCTGCTCCGGGATCATCAGTTGGCGCAGATTCGCCGGCTCCACCACCAGCAGTCCCCAGGTGCGGGCGGCGCTCTTCAGGGGCAGGATCTGATACGGCACGCCGGGCAGGGTATCGGTGCCGGCGCCGGCGGGTTGCCCCTTATCAAAGCTCCAGCGGGCGATGGCGTCATCCCACGGCGTCAGCCCGGGCTGGTGGGTTAAGGGCAGCAGTTTCCCCTGGGCGTCCGGGAGCAGCAGCTGGCTGCGAGCCTGAAAGGTGGAGGCGATAAACCGCTCGCTGGTGGTGGCGATATCCTGCTGGCTACGACCCACCGCCAGCGCTTTGGACATTTCATACAGGTGGCGGGTACGCCGCTCGCGATAGCGCGCCACCCGCGCCTGGTAGCGCACGCCGGCGGTGAGGTTACCGATAAGCAGGCCAACGGTGAGCATCACGCCGAAGGTGAGCAGATACTGGACATCTGACACCGCCAGCGTGCCGCGCGGGGCGACAAAAAAGAGATCGAAGCTGATAACGTTGATCACCGTCGCCAGCACCGACGGCCAGCGGCCATAGAGCAGGGCGATGATCACCACCCCCAGCAGATAGAGCATGACCAGGTTGGCGGCTTCGAAGGCCATCAGCCACTGCATGGCCACCAGGGTAATGATGGCGCACAGGGCCACCGCCAACGCGCAGCCCTGCAGCTGCAGCCGCCATTTCTCCAGCGCCGGACGAGTGTCGCTGGCGCGCGCCGGAAGGGGGAAGGGCTTTTCATCCAGGGCGATAACCACCAGATCGAGGTCCGGCGCGTGACGAGCCAGACGGTCGGCGAAGCCGCTGCGATCCCACCAGCGGCGTTTGCTCTGGCGGCCGATGACAATTTTTCCGAGGTTATGTTCGCGCGCGTAATGGAGGACCGCTTTCTCTTCAGACGGGTCGGAGAGGGTGGCGGTTTCGGCGCCCAGCTCCTGGGCCAGACGCAGCGCGGCGAGGATGGCCCGCCGCCGGGATTCCGGCAGGCGGTGCAGGGAAGGCGTTTCGACATATACCGCATGCCAGACGCTGCCCAGACGGGCGGCGAGGCGGGCGGCGGTACGCACCAGCTTTTCGCTGCCGGTGTTGTGCCCGATACAGAGCAGAATGGCGTCGCGGGTGTGCCAGACTTTCTCCTGGCCCTGGCGGTCGCGCCAGGCGCGCATCTGCTCATCGACGCGATCGGCGGTACGGCGCAGAGCCAGTTCGCGCAGCGCAATCAGGTTCCCTTTGCGGAAAAAGTTCTCGATAGCGCGCTCGGCCTGGCCGCCGATGTAGACTTTGCCCTCATTGAGCCGCTGGCGCAGATCGTCAGGGGGGAGGTCCACCAGCACCACGTCGTCCGCGGCGTCAAAAAAGGGATCGGGGACGGTCTCCCGCACCTGCACGCCGGTGATCCCGCTGACGACGTCGTTCAGGCTTTCCAGATGCTGAACGTTAACCGTGGTGAAGACGTCAATCCCGGCCTCCAGCAGTTCGTCCACATCCTGCCAGCGCTTCGGATGGCGGGAGCCGGGGGCATTACTGTGCGCCAGTTCATCCACCAGAATCAGCGCCGGGCGGCGGGCGAGGGCGGCGTCGAGGTCGAACTCATACACGTAGCGCCCGCGGTGAGCGAGCCGCCGCGGCGGCAGGGTGCTCAGGCCCTGCAGCATCGCGGCGGTCTCTTTCCGGCCGTGGGTCTCCGCCACGCCAATCAGAATATCCAGCCCCTGGGCCCGCAGCCGCTGCGCTTCCGCCAGCATCGCCCAGGTTTTCCCCACCCCGGCGCAGGCGCCGAAGAACACTTTCAGTTTGCCGCGATGCGGGGCGGCGGTGTGCTGCAGCAGGCGGTCAGGGTCCGGACGCAGCGGCTCGTCACTCATTTACTTATCCTTCAGGGCATCCAGCGCCATATTGAGTTGCAGTATATTGACCACCGGCTGGCCAAGGAAGCTCAGCAGCGGCGTTTGTGTGGCCTGGTTAACCAGCGCGGTCACCTGGTCGACGCTCAGCTGGCGCGCTTTGGCCACCCGGGGCGCCTGCCACAGCGCGGCGGCCGGGGTCAGGTTGTTATCGAGACCGCTCGCCGAAGTGGTGACCAGTTCGACTGGCACCCGCGGGTCGGCATCCGGGTTCGCGGCGCGCAGGGCCTGCACCCGCTCGCTCACCGCCTTATCCAGCGCCGGGTTGCTGGCGGCGAGGTTGCTGCCGCCAGAGGCCATCGGGTTATCCGCTGTCTCCGCGGTGGCTGACGGGCGGCCCTGGAAATAGCCTGCGGCGGTAAAGTTCTGGCCAATCAGCGCCGAGCCGCGCACCTCGCCGTTCAGGCGGATCAGCGAGCCATTGGCCTGTGAGTTAAACCACCACTGTCCCAGGCTGGTGGTCAGCAGAGGATAAACGCCGCCGGTGAGCAGGGTTAACAGAATAAATAGCACAAGTGCTGGACGAATCAATGACATAGTTTGTTCCTCACACCAGACCGCTCAGGGTCAGCAGCAGGTCAATGGCTTTAATACCGATAAAAGGCACCAGCAGACCGCCGAGGCCGTAGATCCACAGGTTGCGGCGCAGCATCGCCGAGGCGGAGAGCGGGCGATAGCTCACCCCTTTCAGGGCCAACGGGATCAGGAAGACGATGATCAGCGCGTTGAAGATAACGGCGCTGAGGATCGCCGACGATGGCGAATGCAGGCCCATCACGTTCAGCATCGCCAGCTGGGGATAGACCGCGGCAAACGCCGCCGGAATAATGGCGAAATATTTCGCCACGTCGTTGGCAATACTGAAGGTGGTCAGCGAGCCGCGCGTCATCAGCATCTGTTTGCCGATATGGACCACCTCAATCAGTTTGGTGGGGTTGGAATCCAGGTCGACCATGTTGCCCGCCTCTTTCGCCGCCTGGGTGCCTGAGTTCATGGCCACCGCGACGTCGGCCTGGGCCAGCGCGGGCGCGTCGTTGGTGCCGTCGCCGGTCATCGCCACCAGCCGACCTTCCGACTGATACTGGCGGATCAGCGCCAGCTTGGCTTCCGGCGTCGCTTCGGCGAGGAAATCGTCGACGCCGGCCTCGGCGGCGATCGCCGCGGCGGTGAGGCGGTTATCGCCGGTGATCATCACCGTTTTAATGCCCATTTTGCGCAGCTGGGCGAAACGCTCTTTGATGCCGCCTTTGACGATATCTTTGAGCGAAATAATCCCCAGCACCTTTTCACCTTCGGCAACCACCAGCGGCGTAGCCCCCTGGCGGGCGACCTCTTCCACCTGCTTCTCGACATCGGCAGGGAAGTGGCCGCCGTTGGCCTCCACGTGACGGCGAATCGCGTCCACCGAGCCTTTACGGATCATGCGCTGATCGATATTGATGCCGCTCATCCGCGTTTGCGCGGTAAAGGGGACAAAGGTGGCGTGCAGCGACTGCAGATCGCGTTCGCGCAGGTTGAAGCGCTGCTTCGCCAGCACCACGATGCTGCGTCCCTCAGGGGTTTCGTCCGCCAGCGAGGAGAGCTGGGCGGCGTCGGCGAGGGTTCGCTCTTCCACACCGCGCGCCGGCAGGAAAGCGGAGGCCTGGCGGTTGCCGAGCGTAATGGTCCCGGTTTTATCCAGCAGCAGGACATCGACATCGCCTGCGGCCTCCACCGCGCGGCCGCTGGTGGCGATCACGTTGGCGCCCAGCATACGGCTCATCCCGGCGACGCCGATCGCCGACAGCAGACCGCCGATGGTGGTCGGGATCAGGCACACCAGCAGAGCGACCAGCACGGTGACGCTCACCGCATTGCCGCTCCAGGCCGAGAAGGGCCAGATGGTGGCGGTGGCCAGCAGGAACACCAGCGTCAGGGCGATCAGCAGGATCGTCAGGGCGATTTCGTTCGGCGTTTTACGGCGCTGGGCGCCTTCCACCATGGCGATCATCCGGTCGAGGAAGGTTTCTCCCGGGTTGACGCTGCAGCGGATCACCAGCCAGTCGGAGAGGATGCGCGTCCCGCCGGTCACCGAGGCGAAATCGCCGCCGGATTCGCGGATCACCGGCGCGGACTCGCCGGTAATGGCGCTTTCGTCCACCGAGGCGCCGCCTTCAATGACTTCGCCATCGCAGGGGATAATATCCCCGGCTTCCACCAGCACCACGTCGCCTTTGCGCAGGTCTTCCGCCGGCACATGGTCGACCGTCGCGTCATGCTGCGGGGCGCGCAGCTTACGGGCGAAGGCCGTTTTTTTCACCCCTTTCAGGCTATTGGCCTGGGCTTTGCTGCGGCCTTCCGCCATCGCTTCGGCAAAGTTGGCGAACAGCACGGTAAACCATAACCAGATACTGATGGCAGCGGTAAACGTGGCGCTGCCGGTCAGGGCGCCGCCAGCCATGGCGATGGCCAGCAGGGTGGTTAACAGGCTGCCCACCCAGACGATAAACATCACCGGATTGCGCCACTGCACCATCGGGCTGAGTTTTTTCACGGCATCCAGCAGCGCCTGGCGCACCAGCGTCGGCTCCAGCAGGGCTAATTGTTTGCGACTCATAACAGGGGGCTCCGCATCGCTCAAAGTAAGGAAAAGTGTTCGGCCAGCGGGCCAAGCGCCAGCGCAGGAATAAAGGTCAGGGCGCCCACCAGCAGCACGGTGCCGATCAGCAGACCGATAAACAGGGCGTCGTGGGTGGCCAGGGTACCGGGGCTGGCCGGTTGAATTTTCTTCGTCACCAGCGAGCCGGCGATAGCCATCACCGGAATGATGACGGCGAAGCGTCCAGCCAGCATGCAGAACGCCAGCAGCAGGTTCCAGAAGGGCGTCGCCGCGCCCAGGCCGGCGAAGGCGCTGCCGTTGTTATTGGCCGCCGAGGTGACGGCGTACAGCACTTCGCTAAAGCCGTGCGCGCCGGGGTTGAACATCCCGGCGCGGCCGGCCTCGGTCATCATCGCCAGCGCCGTGCCGAGCAGTACCAGCGTCGGGGTGACCAGAATGGCCAGGGCGATCATTTTCATTTCCCGGACATCGATTTTCTTCCCGAGGTACTCCGGGGTGCGGCCGACCATCAGCCCGGCGATAAACACCGCCAGCATAACGAACAGCAGCATGCCATAGAGACCCGAGCCGACGCCGCCGAACACCACTTCGCCAATCTGCATCAGCCACATCGGCACCATCCCGCCCAGCGCGGTGAAGGAGTCATGCATCGCGTTGACCGCGCCGCAGGAGGCGGCGGTGGTGATCACCGCGAACAGACTGCTGGCGAGAATACCGAAGCGGCTCTCTTTACCTTCTATATTCAGGCTGCTGTCGGCGCCCAGCGTCAGCAGGTGCGGGTTGCCGCGGGTTTCCGCCCACATCACCACGGCGACGCAGAGGATAAAGATCAGCGTCATCGCCCACAGGATAGCGCGCCCCTGGCGGCGATCGCTCACCACCTCGCCGAAGGCGAAGCACAGCGCCGCCGGGATCAGGAAGATGGCCAGCATCTGCACGAGATTGGTCAGCGCCGTCGGGTTTTCAAACGGATGGGCGGAGTTAGCGTTAAAGAAACCGCCGCCGTTGGTGCCCAGCAGCTTAATCGCTTCCTGTGAGGCGACAGGCCCCATCGGCAGCAGCTGGTGCGCCCCTTCGAGGGTGGTAAAGGGCTGGTAAGCCTGCAGGTTCTGCGGCACGCCTTGCTGAATAAAGAACAGGGCCACCAGCAGAGAGAGCGGCAGCAGCAGCCACAGGGTAATGCGCGTCAGGTCGACCCAGGCATTGCCGAGGGTGGACATTTTCTGTCGGGCGAAGGCGCGGGTCAGGGCGAAGACCACGGCGATGCCGGTGGCGGCGGAGAGGAAATTCTGCACCGTCAGCCCCACCATCTGGCTGAGATAGCTCATGGTGCTTTCGCCGGCGTAAGCCTGCCAGTTGGTATTACTGACAAAGCTGACCGCGGTGTTGAGCGCCAGATCCCACGGCAGCCCCGGCAGGTGCTGCGGGTTAAAGGGCAGCACGCCCTGGAGCATCAGCAGGGCAAACAGCGCCAGGCCGCCGAGGGCGTTAAACAGCAGGATCGCCAGCAAATACTGCAGCCAGCCCATCTCTTCGGCGCGGATCCCGGCCACGCGCCACAGAACGCGCTCGACGCCGGCCAGGCCGGGAAGCGGGATGTCGTTCACCATTCTCGCCAGACACATCCCCAGCGGGCGCGCCAGCGCCAGCAATACCAGCAGATAGCTGGCTAATAATAAAAATCCCTGGGCAGCCATCAGAATGCCTCCGCATGTATCAAGGCATAAACCAGATAAGCCAGTAACAGGAACACCAGCCCAACGCCAGTGAGTACGCCTGCAGTCACAATCCACCTCCGGGTGTGTTTTTGATTTACCAGGAGAATAGAAATTACGGCGCAAAGATTTCGCAAAAATCCGCGGGCGCGGTGTAAAAAAAGTATAAAAATGGCAAAGGCACAATTTAACTGATGGTTAGTATTAATTTAACTTTTTCGTAACTAATTTACGGGATGAATGTAAATTAAGTATAAATACGTGCTTTTTAGTGGTCGGATGAGTAGTAAAATTACAACCAACGCGGTACTATTTTGCTCAAACAAACATGGTAATTTTTTACCGGCGCGACTTGCCGGCCTGACAAAGGGGAGAGAAATGATGGCGTTGTACAAAGCTTATCCTGCTCATATTATTTTGCTGCGTCGGGCTTTCGCCGTCGTGGCTGGCGTCGCGGCGCTGCCGGTGATGCTGTTCTGGAAAGATCGCGCCCGCTATTACAGCTGGCTGCACCGGGTGTGGTCGAAAACCAGCGAGCAGCCGGTGTGGATGGCACAGGCGGAAAAAGCCGCTCACGACTTCTACTGATTCGCCCTGCTGCAATGAAAGCCAATAACCGCCGGTTGCCCCCGGCGGTTTTTTTTCGTCGCTTGTCTACACTCGTTGCAAGCGCCGCAGCGGAATTGGCAGGTGCTTATTTTGCCGGAGCGCGCTATTTTTTCCGGCTTAGATCATGAGATGAGTTTTGCTGACGGATAATGAGGAGTGATATGGCCACCCATTTGGTCTGGTTACGCACGGATTTACGCATTCACGATAACCTGGCGCTGGCCGCCGCCTGCCGCGATCCGCAGGCGCAGGTGCTGGCGCTCTATATTGCCACCCCGGGGCAGTGGCGCGAGCATCATATGGCGCCGCGGCAGGCCGCTTTTATCGCCAGCCATTTGCACAGTCTGCACGCCGCGCTGGCGGAGCGGGGCATACCGTTGTGGGTAGAAGAGGCGGACGATTTTAGCGCCAGCGTCGAGCGGCTGGCCCATTTTTGCCAGCAGCACCAGGTCAGTCACCTGTTCTACAACTATCAGTACGAATTCAATGAACGCCAGCGCGATGCCGCCGTTGAGAACACCTTGAGCGAAGTGATTTGCCAGGGATTTGACGACAGCGTCCTGTTGCCGCCCGGCAGCGTACTGACCGGCGGCGGCGAAATGTATAAAGTCTTCACTCCGTTTAACAATGCGTTTATTCGCCGGCTGCGGGAAGGGCTGCCGGCGTGCGTGGCCGCGCCAAAGCCGCGTCAGGCACCCGCCCGCCAGGCGCCGCCGCCGGAGCTCAACTATCCGCAAACGCCGTTCGATGGGCTGCTGTTTGCCGCGGATGAAAAAACGGCGCTGGCGCGGCTGCGCGCGTTTTGTCAGCAACCGGCGGCGGATTATGAGGGGCAGCGCGACTTCCCGGCCGTGGAAGGGACCAGTCGCCTGTCGCCCTGCCTGGCCACCGGGGTGCTGTCGCCGCGCCAGTGCCTGCATCGGCTGCTGACGGAACACCCCGCCGCGCTGGACGGCGGGGCAGGCGCCACCTGGCTTAATGAGCTGATTTGGCGCGAGTTTTACCGCCATCTGATGGTCTACTATCCGAAACTCTGTAAAGGACGGCCGTTTGTCGCCTGGACCGATAAGGTCGCCTGGCGCGAAGAGGATGGCGCCCTGCAGGCCTGGCAGCGCGGGGAGACCGGCTTTCCGATTGTCGATGCCGCCATGCGCCAGCTTAACGCCACCGGCTGGATGCATAACCGGTTGCGCATGATCGTCGCCAGCTTCCTGACTAAAGATCTGCGCCTCGACTGGCGGGCAGGGGAGCGCTATTTCATGAGCCAGCTGATTGATGGCGACCTGGCGGCGAACAACGGCGGCTGGCAGTGGGCCGCTTCGACGGGCACCGACGCCGCGCCCTATTTCCGCATATTTAATCCCACCACCCAGGGCGAGAAGTTTGATAAGCAGGGGGTGTTTATGCGTCGCTGGCTGCCGGAGCTGGCAAAGGTGCCGGAGAAGGCGCTGCATCAGCCGTGGGCGTGGGCGGATAAACAGGGGGTTACGCTGGATTATCCGCGCCCGATAGTCGATCACAAGCAGGCGCGGCAGGAGACGCTGGCGGCCTGGGAGACCGCCAGAAAGGGGATTACTCCACCGCCAGACGGCGGGTCCTGACCTTCAGCGAGTGATACAGCCAGATGACCAGCACCACGCCGACGCAGGCCAGCGCGCCCCAGGTGATCTGGCTGAAGACGTTGATGTAGGCGTCAATGGAGTAGTTCACCGCCCCGGCGGCATCGAATGACGCCTGCGAGGTCTGGTCGGCGATAACTCCGGCCAGATAGTTGGCGATGGCCCCGGAGAGCAGCATATAGATACCGGTCAACACCCCGGTGACCCCCGGGATCTCAATGCGGGTGATTTGCGACATCGCGACCGGGTCGATAAACAGTTCGGCAAAACCCATCACCGCCAGCCCCAGCACCATCAGCGGCATGGACGACTGACCATAGGCCGCCGACCAGCGGGCGCTGAGGGTTAGGATGCAGAACCCGGCGCTCATCAGGCCCAGACCGAGGGCAAATTTTCCCCAGATGCGCACGGTGCGATTACCGCCGACGCTCTCTTTCACCAGCCACGCCAGCACCATGCCGCAGAGCATCACCGCGAAGGCGTTGATCGACTGGAACATAGCGGTAGGGACTTCGTAGCTCATGATATGGCGGTTAACGAAGCGGTCAATATACAGGCTGATGGAGCTGCCGCCCTGTTGGGCGAAGGCCCAGAACAGCAGGCTGAAAGCGGTCAGGACGACGATCAGGCGCAGATCCTTGCGCTGTTTATCGGTCTCGGCGCGCAGGTAGATCCGCGCCAGCACCGCGAGGCCAATGGCCGTGGCCACGATCAGGGCATATACCGACCACTCCTGCCAGAACAGCACGGCAATCAGCAGCGGAGCAGTGACCAGCAGCACCAGCAGCCAGCCCCAGTTCGGCAGCAGGAAACGACGGGCGCACAGCGCCTGGCGGTTCACGCCGGCGGTATGCTGGAAGTGACGGTTGCCGCAGAGGAAAATCACCAGTCCCGCCACCATGCCGATGGCCGCCAGGGCAAAGCCCATCGCCCAGCTATACTCCTCCTGGACGTAGCCGCAGGCGATCGGCGCGATGATCGAGCCGATATTGCCCGCGGCATACATCAGCGAGAAACCGCCATCGCGACGCGGATCGGCGGGTTCGTACAGCTCGCCCAGCAGACAGCTGACGTTGGATTTAAACAACCCGTAGCCGCAGACGATGATCGCCAGCGACAGGTAGAGGAAGACCGGGGCGGTTTCGCTGGCCCCGAGCACCAGATGGCCAATGGCCATCAGCAGCGCGCCGAGCATGACCGCCATCCGGTTGCCTAACAGCTTATCGGCCAGATAGCCGCCGAGGATCGGCGTCACATAGACCAGCGAACAGTAGGCGCTGAACAGGGCGTAAGCGTGGTTATCGTCATATTTAAGCTGATTGGTGAGATAGAGGATCAGCAGGGCGCGCATGCCGTAGAAGCTAAAGTATTCCCAGATTTGCAGCGCCACGACGTAGTAAATCGCCCGCGGTTGCGATGATGTTGTCTTCATGAGAAGTGTGTTTCCTGGCGTAAAGCGAAAGTCGATCGTTCTGCATGAATAGCGTTTAATTAGTCATATTCATGGCTTGAGGGGCTTTCTGATTATTTAATATGCTTTATTAGTGCATAAATATACACGAATGCGCGGCGGGATGAATAGACAAATTGCGCTATTCGGTAAAAAGTCATCGTCAGTGTCGGAGGCGGACTATCGACGACCCGAATGGATCTGGTTATGTTATGCCTTTGTATACCCTGATTATCTGCTGGAGTGGCGATGAAAAATAGCGAACTGGAACAACTGATAAACGACAAGCTCAATAGCGCAGCCATCAGTGACTTCGCCCCTAACGGTCTGCAGGTGGAAGGGCGCGACACGGTGCACAAGATCGTCACCGGAGTCACGGCCAGCCAGGCGCTGCTGGATGAGGCCGTCCGCCTGCAGGCAGATGCGGTAATCGTCCATCACGGCTATTTCTGGAAAAACGAATCGCCAGTGATCCGCGGCATGAAGCGCCGGCGCCTGAAAACCCTGCTGGCCAACGATATCAATCTCTACGGCTGGCACCTGCCGCTGGATGCCCATCCCGAGCTGGGCAATAACGCGCAGCTGGCGCATCTGCTGGGGATTAACGTGCTGGGCGAAATCGAACCGCTGGTGCCCTGGGGCGAACTGTCGATGCCGGTGTCCGGCCTCGAGCTGGCCTCGTGGATTGAAGCGCGGCTGGGACGCAAGCCGCTGTGGTGCGGCGATACCGGGCCGGAGACCGTCAGCCGCGTCGCCTGGTGTACCGGGGGCGGCCAGAGCTTTATCGACGCCGCGGCGCGCTTTGGCGTAGACGCGTTTATCACCGGCGAGGTGTCGGAACAAACCATCCACTCTGCCCGCGAGCAGGGCCTGCATTTTTATGCCGCCGGCCACCACGCCACCGAGCGGGGCGGCATTCGCGCCCTCAGCGAATGGCTGACGGAAACCACCGACCTGGATGTCACCTTTATTGATATTCCTAACCCTGCCTGACGGGAGAGAGAAAAGTGCAGCGAGCGCGTTGTTATCTGTTAGGAGAAACGGCTGTCGTGCTGGAGCTGGAGCCGCCGGTTACCCTTGAAAGCCAGCAACGGATCTGGGGATTAGCCCAGCGTCTGGCGAACCATGAAGAGGTGATTGACGCCATTCCCGGCATGAACAATATCACTGTGGTGCTCCGCCGCCCGCAGGAGGTGGCGTGGGAGGCGATAGACCGTCTGCAGCGCTGGTGGGAGGAGAGCCTCGCGATCGAGCCTGAGTCGCGCTCGCTGTCTGTTCCGGTCGTCTACGGCGGCGAGGCCGGACCGGACCTCGGGGTGGTGGCGCAGCACAGCGGCCTGAGTGAAAAACAGGTCGTGGAGCTGCACGCCTCGGTGGAATATCTGGTCTGGTTTATTGGTTTTCAGCCGGGATTTCCCTACCTGGGCGGGCTGCCTGCGGCGCTGGCGACGCCGCGTCGCGCCGAACCGCGCGTGCTCGTCCCGGTCGGATCGGTGGGTATCGGCGGCGCGCAAACCGGTATCTATCCGCTGGCGACGCCCGGCGGCTGGCAACTGCTGGGGCGGACCGCGCTGACGCTGTTCGACCCGGCGCGGAAGGAGCCTGCGCTACTGCGCGTGGGCGATAAAATTCGCTTTGTGCCGCAAAAGGAGGGGGTATGTTGACCTTGATCCGCGCCGGCCTGTACACCTCGGTACAGGACGGTGGACGAGAAGGCCTGCGCCAGTCTGGCATCAGCCGCTGCGGCGCCCTGGATTATCCCTCGCTGGTGATTGCCAATCTGCTGGTTGGCAACGAGGCGAATGCCGCCGGGCTGGAGATTACCCTCGGCCAGGTGGAGATCGAATTTGCCCGCAGCGGCTGGTTTGCGCTGACCGGCGCCGCCTGCGAAGCGACACTGGACGGTAAAGCGGTCTGGGTGGGCTGGCGCACCGCCTACCGGGCTGGGCAGCGGCTGGTGCTGAAAACGCCGCAGCATGGCATTCGTAGCTATCTGGCGGTGGCGGGCGGGATTGCGGTCCCCGAGGTCCTTGGCTCGCGCTGCACGGATCTCAAGGCGGGGATTGGCGGTCTGGAAGGACGCCGCCTGCAGGACGGCGACAAGCTGAAGCTCGGGAAAGCCGCCCGCCGCTTCACCACCCCGCGCGGCGTCAAGCAGCTGCCGCTGGGCAACCGCATTCGTGCGCTGCCCGGGCCGGAGTACCATGAATTTGACGAGGCCTCGCAGGCGTCATTCTGGCGCGCCCCCTGGAAGCTCAGTCCGCAGAGTAACCGCATGGGGTACCGCCTGCAGGGGCAGCCGCTGAAACGCACCACCGATCGTGAAATGCTGTCGCACGGCCTGCTGCCGGGCGTGGTGCAGGTGCCGCACAACGGCCAGCCCATTGTGCTGATGAACGACGCGCAAACCACCGGCGGCTATCCGCGGATCGCCTGCATTATCGATGCCGATATGTACCAGCTGGCGCAGATCCCGCTGGGGCAGCCGATCCATTTCGTGGCCTGCTCGCTGGAGGAGGCGCTGAAGGCGCGGGCCGATCGCCAGCGTTATCTTGAACAACTGGCCTGGAGACTCCACGATGATGATTGATCTTAATGCCGATCTCGGGGAAGGCGGGGCGAACGATAGCGCGCTGCTCCAGCTGGTGTCATCGGCGAATATCGCCTGTGGTTTTCACGCCGGCGACGCCGGGCTGATGGTGCAGAGCGTGCGCGAGGCGCTGAAGTACGGCGTGGCGGTGGGCGCCCATCCGGGATATCCCGACCGGGAAAATTTTGGCCGCACGGCGATGGATCTGCCGCCGGAAACGGTCTATGCCCAGACGCTGTATCAGATTGGCGCTCTGGCGGCGATCGTTCAGGCGCAGGGCGGCGAGATGCAGCACGTGAAGCCGCACGGCATGCTCTACAACCAGGCGGCCAAATCGCCGCCGCTGGCCGACGCGATCGCCCGCGCGGTCCGCGATGTTAACCCGCAGCTGGTGCTGGTGGGTCTGGCGGGCAGCGAATTGATCCGCGCCGGACAGCGCTATGGTCTGACGACGCGTCAGGAGGTGTTTGCCGATCGCGGTTATCTGGCCGACGGCAGCCTGGTGCCGCGCAGCCAGCCCGGGGCGCTGATTGACAGCGAAGAGCAGGCCCTGGCGCAAACCCTCGAGATGGTGCAACACCACCGGGTGCGCAGCGTCAGCGGCGAATGGGCGAACGTGGTGGCGCAGACGGTATGTCTACACGGTGATGGTCCGCATGCCCTCGATTTTGCCCGCCGTTTACGGGCGGCGTTCGCCGGGCGCCATATTCTGGTCAGCGCTCAGCCAGAGGCTGAGATATGACAATCGGCATGACCGCGAAGGAGAGGATGTTGGCGGGAGTATTACTCACCGGTTTCGAACCCTTTGACGGCGAGACGGTGAACCCTTCCTGGGAAGTGGTGCAGCAGCTTGACGGCACTATGATTGCTGGCCAGCCGGTGACCGCCCGGCAGCTTCCCTGCGTATTTGGCGAGGCGCTGTCGGCGCTCGACGCGGCGATAGAGGACCTGCAGCCGAAGCTGGTTATCGCGGTGGGGCAGGCCGGCGGTCGGGTCGATATCAGCGTCGAACGTGTGGCGATCAACGTCGATGATGCGCGCATCCCCGATAACAAAGGCCAGCAACCCATCGACACGCCGATCGTCGACGGCGGGCCGGCGGCGTGGTTCAGCACCTTGCCGATCAAAGCGATCGTCAGCGCGCTGCGCGATCGCGGGATCCCGGCCTCGGTGTCGCAAACCGCCGGCACCTTCGTCTGCAACCACGTCATGTACGGCCTGTTGCACAGGCTGCAGGGTCAGGCTGAGGTGAGAGGCGGTTTTATCCATATTCCATGGCTACCGGCGCAGGCGGCGGCCCATCCCGGCGAGCCGAGTATGGCGATCGCCACCGTGCGGGAGGCGCTGGAGACGGCCATTGCCGTGGCCCTGCGCCAGCCGGTGGACAGTAAACTGGGCGGCGGCGCCACCCACTGACAAAAGGATGACAGTATGCCGGAAGGTCCGGAGATCCGCCGCGCGGCGGATACACTGGAGGCGGCAATCAAAGACGAACCCTTAACCGACGTCTGGTTCGCCTTTCCCCGGTTGCAACCCTACCAAACCCCGCTGATTGGTCAGCGGGTTACCCATATCGACACCCGGGGCAAAGCCCTGCTGACCCGCTTCTCCGGCGGCCTGACCCTGTACAGCCATAATCAGCTGTACGGCGTCTGGCGCGTGGTTGACGCTGGCGAACAGCCCGCCTCTAACCGGGTGCTGCGCGTCAGGCTCCAGACCGCCAGCAAGGCGATTTTGCTCTACAGCGCGTCGGACATTGAGATGCTCACAGCGGAGCAGGTGGCCAACCATCCATTCTTGCTGCGCATCGGTCCGGACGTACTGGATATGACGTTAACCGCGGAGCAGGTGAAAGCGCGGCTGCTGTCGGCCAAATTCCGCCATCGTCAGTTTTCCGGCCTGCTGTTGGATCAGGCTTTTCTTGCCGGGCTGGGAAACTATCTGCGGGTGGAAATCCTCTGGCAGGTGGGGCTGACCGGGCAGCATAAGGCCTCGGAGCTGAATGCAATACAACTGGATGCGTTGGCGCACGCGCTGCTTGATATCCCGCGGCTTTCCTATCGCACCCGCGGCCAGCCCGATGACAACAAGCACCACGGCGCGCTGTTCCGCTTTAAGGTGTTCCATCGCGATGGCGAACAGTGCGAGCGCTGCGGGGGCGTGATTGAGAAGACGATGCTCTCCTCGCGGCCGTTTTACTGGTGCCCGCGCTGCCAGCATTAAGCCGGCGACCAGGCAGCACCAGACCTCATCGTCAGGCATAAAAAAACGCGCCATCAGGCGCGTTTTTATCATCCGGACAGCGAGATTAACGCTTGATGTCGGACTGGAAATCGCGTTTTTCGTAGCCGGTATAGAGCTGACGCGGACGGGCGATTTTCATGCCATCGCTGTGCATTTCGTTCCAGTGCGCAATCCAGCCCACGGTACGCGCCATGGCGAAGATAACGGTAAACATGGAGGACGGAATACCCATCGCTTTCAGGATGATACCGGAGTAGAAGTCGACGTTCGGGTAGAGTTTCTTCTCGATGAAGTACGGGTCGTTCAGCGCGATATGCTCCAGCTCCATGGCCACCTGCAGCAGGTCGTCTTTGGTGCCCAGCTCTTTCAGCACTTCATGGCAGGTTTCACGCATCACGGTGGCGCGCGGGTCGTAGTTTTTGTACACACGATGGCCGAAGCCCATCAGGCGGAAAGAGTCATTCTTGTCTTTCGCACGACGAACAAATTCCGGAATGTGCTCAACGGAGCTGATCTCTTCCAGCATTTTCAGCGCCGCTTCGTTGGCGCCGCCGTGCGCCGGTCCCCACAGGGAGGCGATGCCGGCTGCGATACAGGCGAACGGGTTAGCGCCGGAAGAGCCCGCGGTACGTACCGTCGAGGTCGAGGCGTTCTGTTCGTGATCGGCGTGCAGGATCAGAATACGGTCCATTGCGCGCTCCAGCACCGGATTGACTTCGTACTCTTCGCACGGCGTGGCGAACATCATGCGCAGGAAGTTGCCGGCGTAGGAGAGGTCATTGCGCGGATAAACAAACGGCTGGCCGATAGAATACTTGTAACACATGGCTGCCATGGTCGGCATTTTGGACAGCAGGCGATAGGCGGCAATTTCACGGTGACGCGGGTTATTCACGTCGAGGGAGTCGTGATAGAACGCCGCCAGGGCGCCGGTGATCCCGCACATAACGGCCATCGGGTGAGAATCGCGACGGAACGCATGGAACAGACGAGTAATCTGCTCATGGATCATGGTGTGGCGGGTGACGGTGGTTTTGAATTCGTCATATTCGGCCTGGGTCGGTTTTTCACCGTTTAGCAGAATGTAACAAACTTCAAGATAGTTTGATTCGGTCGCTAACTGGTCGATCGGGAAGCCACGGTGCAGCAGGATCCCCTCGTCACCATCGATAAACGTAATTTTAGATTCACAGGAAGCGGTAGATGTGAAACCTGGGTCAAAGGTAAATACGCCTTTTGAACCAAGACTACGAATATCAATAACATCCTGACCGAGCGTGCCTTTTAGCACATCCAGTTCAATAGCAGTGTCACCACCCAGGGTGATTTTTGCTTTAGCATCAGACATTTATGGTCTCCTTAGCGCCTTTATTGCTTAAGACTGCCGGGTGGTGGATTTGCTTTCGGCCCGCGCCCGTATACGTTACCAGTTTGTTATGTTGCACACAGCTCTGCGTCAGCGAAAAGGGCAGGGTACAGAGCAACGGCGCTTGATGGCACGTTCTTCAGGGCTGCGGTGAAACAACAGCAAATCAGCGTTTTAGCAGTCCGAATATTAAAACCTGTATACCACTAATAACTGTCCTGATTACATCGGTCAATACTGACACACTGTTACATAACTTATTCTCAGGTGAAAGCATGACCTCATAACTTTTGAGCATTATTGCATTTAACTGGTAATGGTTGTAACAAGAATGTTTAATATTTGTCAAATCAGGTGATTAAAAATTAAAAAAATGTTGTTATCGTGACCTTGATCACTGTTCCGGAGAAAACCCAACAAACTATATGTAGGTTAATTGTAATGATTTTGTGAACGGCCTATACTGCGGCCAGGTCTCCGGAACACCCTGCAATCCCGAGCCACCCAGCGTTGTTTAGTGATGTTTTAATGCCTGAAAAGACGTTTTAACATGACTTCTGGTTATAGAAAGGACGCTGTCTGACCCGCAAGCAGACCGGAGGAAGGAAACAATAAGAACAGCATGTGGGCGTTATTCATGGTAAGAAATGTGAAAAAACAAAGACCTGTCAATCTGGATCTACAAACGATACGGTTCCCAATCACGGCGATAGCGTCCATTCTCCATCGCGTTTCCGGTGTCATCACCTTCGTGGCGGTCGGAATTCTGCTTTGGCTGCTGGGCACCAGCCTCTCCTCCCCTGAAGGTTTTCTGACGGCGGCCTCGATCATGGATAGCTTCTTTGTGAAGTTCATCATGTGGGGCATTCTCACCGCGCTGGCCTATCACGTCGTTGTTGGTATCCGCCATCTGATGATGGACTTTGGCTACCTGGACGAAACCCTCGAAGCAGGGAAACGTTCCGCCAAGATTTCTTTTGTTATTACTGTCGTGCTTTCACTTCTCGCAGGAGTCCTCGTATGGTAAGCAACGCCTCAGCACTGGGACGCAACGGCGTACATGACTTTATTCTGGTCCGTGCTACCGCCATCGTTCTGACCCTCTACATCATCTACATGGTTGGCTTCTTCGCTACCACCGGTGAAATCTCATGGGAAGTGTGGACCGGATTCTTTGCCTCCGGCTTCACTAAAGTCTTCACTCTGCTGGCTCTCGTTTCCATTCTTATCCATGCCTGGATCGGGATGTGGCAGGTGTTAACGGACTACGTTAAACCACTGGCTCTGCGCCTGGTTCTGCAACTGGCTATCGTTGTGGCGCTGGTGGCTTACGTTCTTTATGGATTTGTTGTGGTGTGGGGTGTGTAATGAAATTGCCAGTCAGAGAGTTTGATGCTGTTGTCATCGGTGCCGGCGGCGCAGGTATGCGCGCGGCGCTGCAAATTTCCCAGAGCGGACAGACCTGTGCGCTGCTCTCCAAAGTTTTCCCGACCCGATCGCACACCGTATCCGCGCAGGGTGGTATCACCGTCGCGCTCGGTAACTCCCATGAAGATAACTGGGAATGGCATATGTACGACACCGTAAAAGGGTCGGACTATATCGGCGACCAGGACGCCATCGAATATATGTGTAAGACCGGCCCGGAAGCGATTCTCGAGCTGGAGCACATGGGCCTGCCGTTCTCCCGTCTTGACGACGGCCGTATTTATCAGCGCCCGTTCGGCGGCCAGTCGAAGAACTTCGGCGGCGAGCAGGCGGCGCGTACCGCGGCGGCGGCTGACCGTACCGGCCACGCCCTGCTGCACACCCTGTACCAGCAGAACCTCAAAAACCACACCACTATCTTCTCCGAATGGTATGCCCTCGATCTGGTGAAAAACCAGGACGGCGCGGTGGTGGGTTGTACCGCCCTGTGCATCGAGACCGGCGAAGTGGTCTACTTTAAAGCCCGCGCCACCGTGCTGGCGACCGGCGGCGCAGGCCGTATCTATCAGTCCACCACCAACGCCCACATCAACACCGGTGACGGCGTCGGGATGGCCATCCGCGCCGGCGTGCCGGTGCAGGATATGGAAATGTGGCAGTTCCACCCGACCGGTATCGCCGGGGCCGGGGTTCTGGTCACCGAAGGTTGCCGCGGCGAAGGCGGTTATCTGCTGAATAAACACGGCGAGCGCTTTATGGAGCGTTATGCGCCGAACGCGAAAGACCTGGCGGGTCGTGACGTGGTGGCGCGTTCCATCATGATCGAGATCCGCGAAGGCCGCGGCTGCGACGGTCCGTGGGGCCCGCACGCGAAACTGAAACTGGATCACCTGGGTAAAGAGGTTCTGGAATCTCGTCTGCCAGGTATCCTTGAGCTGTCCCGCACCTTTGCTCACGTCGATCCGGTGAAAGAGCCGATCCCGGTTATCCCAACCTGCCACTACATGATGGGCGGTATTCCGACCAAAGTGACCGGCCAGGCGCTGACCGTCAATGAGAAGGGCGAAGACGTGGTGATCCCGGGTCTGTTCGCGGTGGGCGAAATCGCCTGCGTATCGGTCCACGGTGCCAACCGTTTGGGCGGCAACTCGCTGCTCGACCTGGT
The DNA here is from genome assembly GCF_040065795.1 of Klebsiella sp. JB_Kp004. Classification (NCBI taxonomy): domain Bacteria; kingdom Pseudomonadati; phylum Pseudomonadota; class Gammaproteobacteria; order Enterobacterales; family Enterobacteriaceae; genus Klebsiella; species Klebsiella sp. JB_Kp004. The sequence goes on from NZ_JBEAKW010000040.1 coordinate 43,805, forward strand.
GGTCTTCGGCCGCGCGGCGGGCCTGCATCTGCAGGAGTCTATCGCCGAGCAGGGCACGCTGCGCGACGCCAGCGAATCCGATATCGAAGGCTCGCTGGACCGCCTCAACCGCTGGAACAACACCCGTTCCGGTGAAGATCCGGTGGCGATCCGCAAAGCGCTGCAGGAATGTATGCAGCATAACTTCTCGGTGTTCCGCGAAGGTGATGCGATGCACAAAGGTCTGGAACAGCTGAAAGTGATCCGCGAGCGCCTGAAAAACGCCCGTCTCGACGATACCTCCAGCGAGTTCAACACCCAGCGCGTTGAGTGCCTGGAGCTGGATAACCTGATGGAAACCGCGTACGCGACCGCCGTATCCGCTAACTTCCGTACCGAGAGCCGTGGCGCCCACAGCCGCTTCGACTTCCCGGATCGTGATGATGAAAACTGGCTGTGCCATTCCCTGTATCTGCCAGAGTCGGAATCCATGACGCGTCGTAGCGTCAACATGGAACCGAAACTGCGTCCGGCATTCCCGCCGAAGATTCGTACTTATTAATGCGGAGACAGGAAAATGAAACTCGAGTTTTCAATTTATCGCTATAACCCGGATGTTGACGACGCTCCGCACATGCAGGATTACACCCTCGACGCGGAAGAAGGTCGTGACATGATGCTGCTGGATGCGCTGATCCAGCTGAAAGAAAAAGATCCGTCGCTGTCGTTCCGCCGCTCCTGCCGTGAAGGGGTCTGCGGTTCCGATGGCCTGAACATGAACGGGAAAAACGGTCTGGCGTGCATCACGCCGATCTCCGCGCTGAATCAGCCGGGCAAGAAGATTGTTATCCGCCCGCTGCCAGGATTACCGGTTATCCGTGATTTGGTGGTGGACATGGGGCAATTCTATGCACAATATGAGAAGATTAAGCCTTACTTGTTGAATAATGGGCAAAATCCTCCGGCTCGCGAGCATCTGCAGATGCCTGAGCAGCGTGAGAAGCTCGATGGCCTGTACGAGTGTATTCTGTGCGCATGTTGTTCGACCTCGTGCCCGTCGTTCTGGTGGAACCCGGACAAGTTCATCGGCCCGGCAGGCCTGCTGGCCGCGTATCGCTTCCTGATCGACAGTCGCGATACCGAAACCAGCGAGCGTCTGGACGGCCTGAGCGATGCTTTCAGCGTATTCCGCTGTCACAGCATTATGAACTGCGTCAGTGTGTGTCCTAAGGGGCTGAACCCGACGCGCGCCATCGGCCATATTAAGTCGATGCTGCTGCAGCGCAGCGCGTAAGTTGTTTTAGTTGCCGGATGGCGACGTAAACGTCTTATCCGGCCTACAGGAGCATATTTTGTAGGCCTGATAAGCGAAGCGCCATCAGGCAATAGATATAGCAGGAAATCTTTAAAAACCGCCAAATATGTACCAGTAATCAAGGCGTTCAGAGCGAGGTAAGGCGGCAACTGAACGCATCCCAGGGAGCATAGTGAACTATGTGACCGGGGTAAGTGAAGGCAGCTAACGCAACCGCAGCCTGAACGCCGAAGATTAATGGCAGTTTTTAAAGGTTCCTTAGCGGATAGAAACCACAACTCGTCCGCAACAAGTGAACCCCGGCACGTGCACTCGGTGTGCGTGGTAGTTTCTACGGCGAAATAAGCATATGAATGCTTAAGGGATCACGATGCAGAACGGCGCAATGAAAGCCTGGCTGGACTCTTCTTATCTCTCTGGTTCGAACCAGAGCTGGATAGAACAGCTCTATGAAGACTTCTTAACCGATCCTGACTCTGTTGACGCCAACTGGCGTTCAATGTTCCAGCAGTTACCTGGCACCGGAGTTAAACCGGATCAATTTCATTCCAAAACGCGTGATTATTTCCGTCGACTGGCGAAGGATGCCTCACGTTACACTTCTTCGATTTCCGACCCAGACACCAATGTGAAGCAGGTTAAAGTCCTGCAGCTTATCAACGCATACCGTTTCCGTGGCCACCAGCATGCGAATCTCGATCCGCTGGGGCTGTGGAAGCAAGAGAGAGTGGCGGATCTCGATCCGGCCTACCACGATCTGACCGAGGCCGATTTCCAGGAAAGCTATAACGTAGGTTCATTTGCCATCGGTAAAGACACGATGAAGCTGGGCGAGCTGATTGCCGCCCTTAAGCAAACCTACTGCGGCTCCATCGGCGCGGAATATATGCATATCACCTCTACCGAAGAAAAACGCTGGATCCAGCAGCGCATTGAATCGGTAGCCGGCAAAGCGAGCTTTACCGCGGAAGAGAAAAAACGTTTCCTCGGCGAACTGACTGCCGCGGAAGGGCTGGAGCGCTACCTCGGCGCCAAATTCCCGGGGGCGAAGCGCTTCTCGCTGGAGGGTGGCGACGCCCTGATCCCCATGCTCAAAGAGATGATCCGCCATGCGGGTAAGAGCGGCACCCGTGAAGTGGTGCTGGGCATGGCGCACCGTGGCCGTCTCAACGTGCTGGTCAACGTGCTGGGTAAAAAACCGCAGGACCTGTTCGACGAGTTTGCCGGCAAACATAAAGAACACCTCGGTACCGGCGATGTGAAGTACCACATGGGCTTCTCTTCCGATATAGAAACCGAAGGCGGTCTGGTGCACCTGGCGCTGGCGTTTAACCCGTCGCACCTCGAGATCGTCAGCCCGGTGGTGATCGGTTCCGTACGCGCCCGTCTGGATCGTCTGGACGAGCCGAGCAGCAACAAGGTTCTGCCGATCACTATCCATGGCGACGCCGCGGTGACCGGCCAGGGCGTGGTTCAGGAAACCCTGAACATGTCCAAAGCCCGCGGTTACGAAGTGGGCGGGACCGTGCGCATCGTTATCAACAACCAGGTGGGCTTCACGACCTCTAACCCGCTGGATGCGCGTTCGACCCCGTACTGCACCGACATCGGTAAAATGGTGCAGGCGCCGATTTTCCACGTCAACGCCGACGATCCGGAAGCGGTCGCTTTCGTCACCCGTCTGGCGCTGGATTTCCGCAATACCTTCAAACGCGATGTCTTCATCGACCTGGTGTGCTACCGCCGTCACGGCCATAACGAAGCCGATGAGCCGAGCGCAACCCAGCCGCTGATGTATCAGAAGATCAAAAAGCACCCGACCCCGCGCAAAATCTATGCTGACAAGCTGGAGCAGGACAAGGTCGCGACCCTGGAAGATGCTACCGAGCAGGTTAACCTCTACCGCGATGCGCTGGATGCCGGCGAATGCGTGGTGAAGGAATGGCGTCCGATGAACATGCACTCCTTTACCTGGTCGCCGTACCTCAACCATGAGTGGGACGAGAGCTATCCGGATAAAGTGGAGCCGAAGCGTCTGCAGGAGCTGGCCAAACGCATCAGCACGGTGCCGGAAGGTATCGAAATGCAGTCCCGCGTGGCGAAAATTTACGCCGACCGCCAGGCGATGGCGGCAGGTGAGAAGCTGTTCGATTGGGGCGGCGCTGAAAACCTGGCCTACGCCACGCTGGTTGACGAAGGTATTCCGGTGCGTCTGTCCGGGGAAGACTCCGGTCGCGGCACCTTCTTCCACCGTCATGCGGTGATCCATAACCAGACCAATGGTTCAACCTACACCCCGCTGCAGCATGTCCATAACGGTCAGGGCCAGTTCCGCGTTTGGGACTCCGTGCTGTCTGAAGAAGCGGTGCTGGCGTTTGAATATGGTTACGCCACTGCAGAGCCGCGCACCCTGACCATCTGGGAAGCGCAGTTTGGCGACTTCGCCAACGGCGCGCAGGTGGTGATCGACCAGTTCATCTCCTCCGGTGAGCAGAAGTGGGGCCGGATGTGCGGCCTGGTGATGCTCCTGCCGCACGGCTACGAAGGCCAGGGCCCGGAGCACTCCTCCGCCCGTCTGGAGCGTTATCTGCAGCTGTGCGCTGAGCAGAATATGCAGGTATGCGTGCCGTCCACGCCGGCGCAGGTGTACCACATGCTGCGTCGTCAGGCGCTGCGCGGTATGCGTCGTCCGCTGGTGGTGATGTCGCCGAAGTCGCTGCTGCGTCATCCGCTGGCGGTCTCCAGCATGGATGAGCTGGCGAACGGCACTTTCCTGCCGGCCATCGGTGAAATCGATCAACTTGATCCGCAGGCTGTGAAGCGCGTGGTGCTGTGCTCTGGTAAGGTTTACTACGACCTGCTGGAACAGCGCCGTAAAAACGAGCAAAAAGATGTCGCTATCGTTCGTATCGAGCAGCTCTATCCGTTCCCGCATCAGGCGGTGCAGGATGCGCTGAAAGCGTATGCGCACGTACATGATTTTGTCTGGTGCCAGGAAGAGCCGCTCAACCAGGGCGCATGGTACTGCAGCCAGCATCACTTCCGTGAAGTGATTCCGTTTGGGGCCTCTCTGCGTTATGCAGGCCGCCCGGCCTCCGCCTCTCCGGCGGTAGGGTATATGTCCGTTCACCAGAAACAGCAACAAGATCTGGTCAATGACGCGCTGAACGTCGATTAATTAAAGGATACACAATGAGTAGCGTAGATATTCTGGTTCCCGACCTGCCTGAGTCCGTAGCTGACGCAACCGTCGCCACCTGGCACAAAAAACCGGGCGACGCGGTCGTCCGTGACGAAGTCCTGGTCGAAATCGAAACTGACAAAGTGGTACTGGAAGTACCGGCATCAGCGGACGGCATTCTGGATGCAGTGCTGGAAGACGAGGGCGCTACCGTCCTGTCTCGCCAGATCCTTGGCCGCCTGCGCGAAGGTAACAGCGCAGGTAAAGAAAGCAGCGAAAAAGCCGATGCGAAAGCGTCCACGCCGGCGCAGCGTCAGCAGGCCTCTCTGGAAGAGCAGAACAACGATGCGCTGAGCCCGGCGATCCGTCGTCTGCTGGCTGAACACAACCTCGACGCGGCGGCCATCAAAGGCACCGGCGTCGGCGGCCGCCTGACCCGCGAAGATGTAGAGAAACATCTGGCGAAAGCCCCGGCGGCGGCAGAAGCCAAAGCGCCAGCCGCTGCCCCGGCAGCCGCGCCGGCGCCGCAGCTCGGCCACCGCTCTGAAAAACGCGTCCCGATGACCCGCCTGCGTAAACGTGTGGCCGAGCGTCTGCTGGAAGCGAAAAACTCCACCGCCATGCTGACCACGTTCAACGAAGTCAACATGAAGCCAATCATGGATCTGCGTAAGCAGTACGGCGACGCGTTCGAAAAACGTCACGGCATCCGTCTGGGCTTTATGTCCTTCTACGTGAAAGCGGTCGTGGAAGCGCTGAAACGCTATCCGGAAGTGAACGCCTCTATCGATGGCGACGACGTGGTGTACCACAACTACTTCGACGTCAGCATGGCCGTATCCACTCCACGCGGCCTGGTCACCCCGGTTCTGCGTGACGTTGACCTGCTGGGCATGGCGGATATCGAAAAGAATATTAAAGAGTTGGCGGTGAAAGGCCGTGACGGCAAGCTGACCGTAGACGACCTGACCGGCGGTAACTTCACCATTACCAACGGCGGCGTGTTCGGCTCCCTGATGTCCACGCCGATCATCAACCCACCGCAGAGCGCCATCCTGGGTATGCATGCCATTAAAGACCGTCCGATGGCGGTGAATGGCAAGGTAGAGATCCTGCCGATGATGTACCTGGCGCTCTCCTACGACCACCGTCTGATCGACGGACGTGAATCGGTAGGCTTCCTGGTGGCGATTAAAGAGCTGCTGGAAGATCCGACCCGTCTGCTGCTGGACGTGTAGTCAGCAAGCGTATTACCTACCGTAGGCCGGATAACACGCGTTAACGCCGTTATCAGGCCTACAGGTTTAAAGATAATTACACCCTGAAGGATGGACTGAACACATGAACTTACATGAATATCAGGCAAAACAACTTTTTGCCCGCTATGGCTTACCGGCGCCGGTGGGTTATGCCTGTACTACTCCGCGTGAAGCAGAAGAAGCCGCTTCAAAAATCGGCGCGGGTCCGTGGGTAGTGAAATGTCAGGTTCACGCTGGTGGCCGCGGCAAAGCGGGCGGTGTGAAAGTGGTGAAGAGCAAAGAAGAGATCCGCGCATTTGCCGAGCACTGGCTGGGCAAACGTCTGGTGACCTATCAAACAGATGCGAACGGCCAGCCGGTTAACCAGATCCTGGTTGAAGCGGCGACCGATATTGACAAAGAGCTGTACCTGGGCGCGGTCGTGGACCGTAGCTCCCGTCGCGTAGTGTTCATGGCCTCTACCGAAGGCGGCGTGGAAATCGAAAAAGTGGCGGAAGAGACCCCGCACCTGATCCACAAGATCGCCATCGATCCGCTGGCGGGCCCGATGCCTTATCAAGGTCGTGAACTGGCGTTCAAACTGGGTCTGGAAGGTAAACAGGTTCAGCAGTTCACCAAGATCTTCATGGGTCTGGCGACCATTTTCCTGGAGCGCGACCTGGCGCTGATCGAAATCAACCCGCTGGTTATCACTAAGCAGGGCGACCTGATCTGCCTCGACGGCAAACTGGGCGCTGACGGCAACGCGCTGTTCCGCCAGCCGGATCTGCGCGAAATGCGCGACCAGTCGCAGGAAGATCCGCGTGAAGCGCAGGCGGCGCAGTGGGAACTGAACTACGTCGCGCTGGACGGCAACATCGGCTGCATGGTTAACGGCGCAGGCCTGGCGATGGGTACCATGGACATCGTTAAACTGCACGGCGGCGAACCGGCTAACTTCCTCGACGTGGGCGGCGGTGCGACCAAAGAGCGCGTCACCGAAGCGTTCAAAATCATCCTCTCTGATGACAATGTGAAAGCGGTGCTGGTGAACATCTTCGGCGGTATCGTACGTTGCGACCTGATCGCTGACGGCATCATCGGTGCGGTAGCGGAAGTTGGGGTTAACGTTCCGGTCGTGGTTCGTCTGGAAGGTAACAACGCCGAACTGGGCGCGAAAAAACTGGCTGACAGCGGCCTGAATATTATTGCAGCGAAAAGTCTGACGGACGCAGCACAGCAGGTTGTTGCCGCAGTGGAGGGGAAATAATGTCAGTTTTAATTAATAAAGATACCAAGGTTATCTGCCAGGGCTTCACCGGTAGCCAGGGGACCTTCCACTCTGAACAAGCGATCGCTTACGGTACGCAAATGGTTGGCGGCGTGACGCCAGGCAAAGGCGGCACCACTCACCTGGGCCTGCCGGTGTTCAACACCGTGCGCGAAGCCGTTGAAGCGACCGGCGCCACCGCGACCGTGATCTACGTTCCGGCGCCGTTCTGCAAAGATTCCATTCTGGAAGCGATTGACGCGGGCATTAAGCTGATTATCACCATCACCGAAGGTATCCCGACGCTGGATATGCTGACCGTGAAAGTGAAACTGGACGAAGCGGGCGTGCGTATGATCGGCCCGAACTGCCCAGGCGTGATCACGCCGGGCGAATGCAAAATCGGCATCATGCCGGGTCACATTCACAAGCCGGGTAAAGTGGGCATCGTTTCCCGTTCCGGTACCCTGACCTATGAAGCAGTTAAGCAGACCACCGACTATGGCTTCGGTCAGTCTACCTGCGTCGGTATCGGCGGCGACCCGATCCCGGGCTCTAACTTCATCGATATCCTGAAGCTGTTCCAGGAAGACCCGCAGACCGAAGCGATTGTGATGATCGGTGAGATCGGCGGTAGCGCGGAAGAAGAAGCGGCTGCCTACATCAAAGAGCACGTGACCAAGCCGGTTGTCGGTTACATCGCCGGCGTGACCGCGCCGAAGGGCAAGCGTATGGGCCATGCTGGCGCCATCATCGCTGGCGGTAAAGGTACTGCCGATGAGAAATTCGCAGCCCTGGAAGCAGCCGGTGTGAAAACCGTTCGCAGCCTGGCCGATATCGGCGAAGCGCTGAAAGCTATCATCAAGTAAACCCTCTCTGCTTATCCGCAAGCAGAAATCTGTCCGATTTCGACATGGTTGGCCACCGTCAGGTGGCCTTTTTTTTGGCCGTTGTCCGCTTCTTCCGTACGCCGCTGCGTCAGTAAACTCTGCGTTTGGCAAAAACCTTATCTATCATATTGATTTTATGAATTATTTCATAAATATTATCGACGCGCGGTTGTCGGAAATGAAAATTTGCCCTGGTCGTACCGCAGGGTAACGAAACAGACAGTAAAAAAAAGAGTGGGGGAGGGGAGAAGAAAGCAGGAAAAAATACTGTGAGCGGTCTAGCATTAATCGGATCGGCTCTTTTTTTTATTTTTTTCCTGTGGCGTTAAATAATATTACCTATGATTCTCATCTTTCCCTTTTTAGTAACCAATCAAGGCATACTTTAAACACAGCATTAACATTGGGTTTACCAATATTCTTTATTGAGCTACATAATTAACACGTAGAGTAAAAATTGATTTATATCAATACTTAATGCTTGGAAAAATCCTTCAAAAAACGTTAAATTGTCTCAAGTCAAATTGGCCTAAACCGGCCATCTTCGCTATATATTGATCACCGTCGAAAAATGTAAAACTGGAACAATAAAAACATATTTATTGTAAGGTTATTGCGGCGTAATATATTGGGGAATCAATTGGGTTTTTCGTTAACGTATTTGTAACCTTGTCCTGGCGTGGTTTCACTTTCGGTTGAAACCCGCTCCGGGCGGGCGACAAATAAAAATTTGTATTGGGGCATGCGTATGAGCCAGAGCTTCTCGGTTCATTTTCGGAGTCTTCATGCGATGAGCAAGGAGTCATGATGTTAGATATAGTCGAACTGTCGCGCTTACAGTTTGCCTTGACCGCGATGTACCACTTCCTGTTTGTGCCACTGACGCTCGGTATGGCGTTCCTGCTGGCCATCATGGAAACGGTCTACGTCCTTTCCGGCAAACAGATTTATAAAGATATGACCAAATTCTGGGGCAAGTTGTTTGGTATCAACTTCGCGCTGGGTGTGGCGACCGGTCTGACCATGGAGTTCCAGTTCGGGACTAACTGGTCGTATTACTCACACTACGTGGGCGATATCTTCGGTGCGCCGCTGGCCATTGAAGGTCTGATGGCCTTCTTCCTCGAATCCACCTTTGTAGGTCTGTTCTTCTTCGGTTGGGATCGTCTGGGTAAAGTTCAGCACATGGCCGTCACCTGGCTGGTCGCTCTGGGCTCCAACCTCTCCGCGCTGTGGATCCTCGTCGCTAACGGCTGGATGCAGAACCCTATCGCATCGGACTTCAACTTTGAAACCATGCGTATGGAGATGGTCAGCTTCTCCGAGCTGGTGCTCAACCCGGTTGCTCAGGTGAAATTCGTTCACACTGTGGCGTCTGGTTATGTCACCGGTGCGATGTTTATCCTGGCTATCAGCTCCTGGTACATGCTGAAAGGCCGTGACTTTGCCTTTGCTAAGCGCTCCTTCGCCATCGCAGCCAGCTTCGGTATGGCGGCGATCCTGTCCGTTATTGTGCTGGGTGACGAATCCGGTTACGAAATGGGTGACGTGCAGAAAACCAAACTGGCGGCTATCGAAGCAGAGTGGGAAACCCAGCCTGCGCCGGCGGCCTTTACCCTGTTTGGTATTCCCGATCAGAATGCGCAAACCAACCACTTCGCCATCCAGATCCCCTACGCGCTGGGCATCATTGCCACCCGCTCGGTGGATAAGCCGGTTATCGGTCTGAAGGATCTGATGGTTCAGCACGAAGAGCGTATCCGTAACGGCATGAAAGCCTACGCGCTGCTGGAGCAACTGCGCGCCGGTTCCACCGACCAGGCCGTTCGCGACCAGTTCAATAACGTGAAGAAAGATCTCGGCTATGGTCTGCTGCTGAAACGCTATACCCCGAACGTCGCTGACGCCACGGAAGAGCAGATCGCCAAAGCCACCAAAGACTCTATTCCAAGCGTCGCACCGCTGTACTTCGCCTTCCGTATCATGGTGGCGTGCGGCATCCTGATGCTGTTGATTATCGGCGCCTCCTTCTGGAGCGTGATTCGTAACCGTATCGGCGAGAAAAAATGGCTGCTGCGCGCCGCGTTCTATGGCCTGCCGCTGCCGTGGATTGCCGTGGAGTCGGGCTGGTTTGTTGCCGAATACGGCCGTCAGCCGTGGGCGATTGGTGAAGTCCTGCCGACGGCGGTGGCCAACTCGTCGCTGACCGCGGGCGATCTGATCTTCTCTATGTTGCTGATCTGCGGTCTGTACACGCTGTTCCTGGTGGCTGAACTGTTCCTGATGTTCAAGTTTGCCCGCAAAGGACCTAGCAGCCTGAAAACCGGCCGCTATCACTTTGAACAGTCCTCTGCGGCTATTCAGTCGGCACGCTAAGACAGGAGTCGTCAAATGATCGATTATGAAGTATTGCGTTTTATCTGGTGGCTGCTGATTGGCATCCTGCTGATTGGCTTCGCCGTCGCCGACGGGTTCGACATGGGGGTGGGCATGCTCACCCGCTTCCTCGGCCGTAACGACACCGAGCGTCGGATTATGATCAACGCCATCGCCCCGCACTGGGACGGTAACCAGGTGTGGCTGATCACCGCCGGCGGCGCGCTGTTCGCTGCCTGGCCGATGGTCTACGCCGCGGCGTTCTCCGGTTTCTATGTGGCGATGATTCTGGTGCTGGCCTCGTTGTTCTTCCGTCCGGTCGGTTTCGACTACCGTTCCAAGATCGAGGACACCCGCTGGCGCAACATGTGGGACTGGGGCATCTTCATCGGCAGCTTCGTGCCGCCGCTGGTGATTGGCGTGGCCTTCGGCAACCTGCTGCAGGGCGTGCCGTTCCATGTCGACGAATACCTGCGTCTGTTCTATACCGGTAACTTCTTCCAGCTGCTGAACCCGTTTGGTCTGCTGGCCGGTATTGTCAGCGTGGCGATGATCCTCACCCAGGGCGCGACCTACCTGCAGATGCGTACCGTAGGCGAACTGCATCTGCGCACCCGCACCGTCTCCACGGTGGCGGCGCTGGTGACGCTGGTCTGCTTCGCGCTGGCGGGCGTGTGGGTCTACTACGGCATCGACGGCTATGTGGTGAAATCGGTAATTGACCATACCGGCCCGTCTAACCCGCTGACCAAAGAAGTGGTGCGTGAAGCTGGCGCGTGGATGGTGAACTTTAACAATATGCCAGCGCTGTGGGCGATCCCTGCCCTGGGCGTGGTGCTGCCGCTGCTGACCGTCGTTTCGACCAAAGCGGATAAAGGCGCATGGGCATTCCTGTTCTCCTCGCTGACCCTGGCCTGCATCATTCTGACTGCCGGTATCGCGATGTTCCCGTTCATCATGCCGTCCAGCACCATGCTGAACGCCAGCCTGACGATGTGGGACGCGACCTCCAGCCAGCGGACGCTGAACCTGATGACCTACGTGGCGATTGTCTTCGTGCCGATCATTCTGGGCTACACCAGCTGGTGTTACTGGAAGATGTTTGGCCGCATCACCCGTGAAGACATCGAAAAGAACACCCACTCGCTGTACTAAGGTAAGGAGCTATATATGTGGTACTTCGCATGGATTTTGGGAACGCTTCTTGCCTGTGCCTTTGGGGTGATTACCGCGCTGGCGCTTGAGCACGTGGAAGCCACCAAAGCAGGTAAAGAAGAACACTGATGAGTATTATCGTGATGCGATATACGAAATCATTCGGGTTGCATCGAGGCGGCAAGTCTGTGAATCCCCAGGAGCTTACACCAGTAAGTGACTGGGGTAAGCAGACGGAGCCAACAAAGAGGCGACGTGAATGATAAAGTATATGTATGCGATAATGGACAAGCGCCCGTTAAGGGCGCTTTCCTTGTTGATGGCGCTGCTGCTGGCAGGCTGCATTTTCTGGGATCCGTCGCGCTTTGCCGCGAAGACCAGCGAGCTGGAAATCTGGCACGGTTTCTTGCTGATGTGGGCGGTTTGCAGCGGCGTAATTCACGGCGTGGGCTTCCGCCCGCGTGCCGTTCACTGGCAGGGGATTTTTTGTCCGCTTATCGCTGATATCGTGCTCGCTTTAGGTCTCTTCTTTTTCTTCTTTTGAATAAGAGATCTCTGTTAATGCTATGGGCTTGCATAAGCCCATAAAAATTTACTCCCCGTTTACTTTCCCCCATTCCAAACCACCTTTCCCGCGCGTATAGTAGCGAAGTTTGAAAGCTCTAACCTTTTTTTGCATTACCGGGATGTAAAGTGAATACAACGCTGTTTCGATGGCCGGTTCGGGTCTACTACGAAGATACCGACGCCGGTGGTGTGGTTTACCACGCCAGTTACGTCGCTTTTTATGAAAGAGCACGCACAGAGATGCTGCGCCACCATCACTTTAGTCAACAGGTTCTGTTGGCTGAACGCGTTGCCTTCGTGGTTCGCAAAATGACGCTGGAGTATTTTGCCCCCGCCAGACTCGACGACATGCTCGAAGTCCAGACGGAAATTACCTCGATGCGCGGCACCTCTTTGGTTTTCACGCAGCGAATCGTCAACGCCGAGAATACAGTGTTAAACGAAGCTGAGGTTCTCATTGTGTGCGTTGATCCACTCTTAATGAAGCCACGTGCGCTTCCCAAGTCTATTGTCGCGGAGTTTAAGCAGTGACTGACATGAATATCCTTGATTTGTTCCTGAAGGCGAGCCTTCTGGTTAAACTTATCATGTTGATTTTGATTGGTTTTTCTATCGCTTCCTGGGCTATCATTATTCAGAGAACGCGTATCCTTAACTCGGCCGCGCGCGAAGCTGAAGCGTTCGAGGACAAATTCTGGTCCGGGATTGAACTGTCCCGTTTGTATCAGGAGAGCCAGGGGCGTCGCGATAATCTGACCGGTTCGGAGCAGATCTTCTACAGCGGCTTCAAAGAGTTTGCGCGCTTGCATCGGGCCAACAGCCATGCGCCGGAGGCGATCGTCGAAGGGGCATCGCGCGCGATGCGTATTTCGATGAACCGCGAGCTGGAAACGCTGGAGACCCATATTCCGTTCCTCGGCACCGTAGGCTCCATCAGCCCGTATATCGGTCTGTTCGGCACCGTCTGGGGGATCATGCACGCCTTTATCGCCCTTGGCGCGGTGAAGCAGGCCACCCTGCAGATGGTGGCACCGGGTATCGCCGAAGCGCTGATCGCCACCGCGATCGGTCTGTTCGCCGCTATCCCGGCGGTGATGGCGTACAACCGCCTGAACCAGCGGGTGAACAAGCTTGAACTGAATTACGACAACTTTATGGAAGAGTTCACCGCTATTCTGCACCGTCAGGCCTTTACCACCAGCGAAAGCAATAAGGGGTAAGCCATGGCCAGAGCACGTGGACGCGGACGTCGCGAACTGAAGTCCGAGATCAACATCGTTCCGCTGCTGGATGTCCTGCTGGTGCTGTTGCTGATCTTTATGGCAACGGCGCCGATCATTACGCAGAGCGTGGAAGTCGATCTGCCGGACGCCACGGAATCGCAAGCGGTGAAAAGCAATGACGATCCGCCGGTGATTGTGGAAGTCTCCGGGGTAGGGCAGTACAGCGTGAAAGTGGGGCAGGAGACGCTGTCCCAGCTGCCGCCGGAGCAGGTGATTGCCGAAGCGAAGCGTCGTCTTGAAGCCAATGAGAAAACGGTATTCCTGATCGGCGGTGCGAAAGACGTCCCTTACGATGAAATTATTAAAGCGCTGAACCTGTTGCATAGCGCAGGGGTTAAATCGGTCGGCTTGATGACCAAACCTATTTAATCGCTTCAGGTAGGTGCGTCCGCACGGCGTTCGGCGGCGAGTATCGCTCGCCGTCGGTGCGCATCGCGGGTACAGGCGAACAGTTTTTGGGAACCGATAGTGTCAAAGGCAACCGAACAAAACGACAAGCTTAAACGAGCGATCATCATTTCAGTCGCGCTGCACATCATACTGATCGCGCTGCTGATCTGGAGTTCGTTTGACGAGCATCTGGATGCCTCTGCCGGCGGCGGCGGGGGATCGTCGATTGATGCCGTCATGGTCGATCCGGGGGCGGTGGTAAACAATTATAACCGTCAGCAACAGCAGCAGGCCAGCGCACGTCGCGCCGCTGAACAGCGTGAAAAACAGGCGCAGCAGCAGGCGGAAGAGTTACGTGAGAAGCAGGCGGCGGAACAGGAACGGCTGAAACAGCTCGAACAGGAGCGGCTGCAGGCGCAGGAAGCGGCGAAAGAAGCGAAGGAACAACAGAAGCAGGCTGAGGAAGCCGCTGCCAAGGCTGCCGCGGCGGCGAAAGCTAAAGCGGATGCGCAGGCCAAAGAAGCGCAGGAAGCGGCGGCCAAAGCGGCCGCCGAGGCGAAAGCGAAGGCGGATGCCCAGGCGAAAGCGGCTGAACTGGCGGCAGCGAAAGCGGCTGCTGACGCGAAGAAACAGGCCGAAGCTGCCGCCGCGAAAGCGGCTGCCGATGCGAAGAAACAGGCGGAAGCCGAAGCGGCGAAAGCCGCGGCAGAGGCGCAGAAGAAAGCGGAAGCGGCAGCGGCGAAGAAAGCGCAACAGGAAGCGGAGAAGAAGGCCCAGCAGGAAGCGGCTAAGCAGGCAGCGGCTGAAAAAGCGGCAGCAGAAAAAGCCGCCGCGCAAAAAGCGGCCGCGGAGAAGGCCGCCGCCGAGAAAGCCGCCGCAGCTGAAAAAGCCGCGGCAGCCAAAGCGGCTGCTGCTGAGAAGGCGGCGGCCGATAAAGCGGCCAAAGCGGCAGCAGCAAAAGCCGCGGCAGCGAAGAAAGCGGCTGCCGCGAAAGAAGCGGACGGCGTTGACGACCTGCTCGGCGATCTGAGTTCAGGTAAGAATGCGCCGAAAGGTAGCACCAGCGGTAGCACAGGGGGCTCTTCACCTGCTAAAGGAAGTAAACCGGGGCAGGGCGGTGCGTCTCAGGCGGAGATTGCCAGCTATATTTCGCAGGTGCAGGCCGCGATTAAAGGACATCTCTATGACTGGGATACGTACAAGGGTAAAGTATGTACGTTGCGCGTAAACCTGGCTCAGGATGGAACGTTGTTGAGTGTCAAATCGGAAGGCGGCGATCCGGCGTTCTGCCAGCAAATGCTGGCGGCCACCAGTCGGATGAGCAAATTCCCTAAACCGCCGTCGCAGGCTGTTTATGAAACGTTCAAAAATGCGCCACTGGACTTCAAACCTTAAGCGCTTTTCCCCCCGCGTCAGCGGGGGGAAAGAAAATAGGGCGGTCATGGGTTTTGGTAGTTTTGTGTATTTGAGTTTGTTAACATTCTGCTAAATTATCGTGGGCTTTTCGCCCGGATAAGGGAGATATGATGAAGCAGGCATTACGAGTAGCATTTGGTTTTTTAATGCTGTGGGCGGCGGTGCTGCACGCAGAAGTACGTATCGAGATCACCCAGGGGGTGGACTCGGCGCGCCCCATCGGCGTGGTACCGTTCCAGTGGGCCGGCCAGGGCGCTGCGCCGGAAGATGTCGGCGGTATCGTGGCGGCTGACCTGCGCAACAGCGGTAAATTCAACCCGCTGGATCGCTCGCGTCTGCCGCAGCAGCCGACCAGTGCCCAGGAAGTGCAGCCTGCTGCCTGGTCTGCGCTGGGTATTGACGCCGTGGTCGTCGGCCAGGTGACGTCAAACCCGGATGGTTCTTATCAGGTAGCGTATCAGCTGGTGGATACCGGCGGTGCGCCGGGCACAACGCTGGCGCAAGGCTCTTTCAAAGTCACTAAACAGTACCTGCGCTATGCCGCGCACACTGCCAGCGACGCGGTATTTGAAAAGCTGACCGGTATTAAAGGCGCCTTCCGGACTCGTATCGCCTACGTGGTGCAGACCAATGGCGGTCAGTTCCCGTATGAGCTGCGCGTTTCCGATTATGATGGCTACAACCAGTTTGTGGTTCACCGCTCCTCCCAGCCGCTGATGTCCCCGGCCTGGTCACCGGACGGTTCAAAACTGGCTTACGTCACCTTCGAGAGCGGTCGCTCTGCGCTGGTGGTGCAGACTCTGGCGAACGGCGCTGTGCGTCAGATTGCCTCCTTCCCGCAGCACAACGGCGCGCCGGCGTTCTCGCCGGATGGTTCTAAACTGGCCTTCGCGCTGTCGAAAACCGGTAGCCTGAACCTGTACGTGATGGATCTGGGCTCGGGTCAGATTCGTCAGGTGACCAACGGTCGCAGCAACAACACCGAACCAAGCTGGTTCCCGGACAGCCAGAACCTGGCCTTTACCTCTGACCAGGCCGGTCGTCCGCAGGTGTATAAAGTCAATATTAATGGCGGCACGCCGCAGCGTATCACCTGGGAAGGTTCGCAGAACCAGGACGCTGACGTGAGCGCGGATGGTAAAACGATGGTAATGGTCAGCTCGGCCGGCGGCCAGCAGCACATTGCCAAACAAGATCTGGAAGCGGGTGGTGTACAGGTTCTGTCATCAACGTTTTTAGACGAAACGCCAAGTCTGGCACCTAACGGCACTATGGTAATCTACAGCTCTTCTCAGGGGATGGGATCCGTGCTGAATCTGGTTTCTACAGATGGGCGTTTCAAAGCGCGTCTTCCGGCAACTGATGGACAGGTAAAATCGCCTGCCTGGTCGCCGTATCTGTGATAATAAATAATTGATTATTAAAGGAATCAAAGAAATGCAACTGAACAAAGTGCTGAAAGGGCTGATGATCGCTCTGCCGGTTATGGCAATCGCGGCATGTTCTTCTAACAAGAACGCCAGCAACGACCAGAGCGGTGAAGGCATGCTGGGTGCCGGCACTGGTATGGACGCTAACGGCAACGGCGGCAACATGTCTTCTGAAGAGCAAGCTCGTCTGCAGATGCAGCAGCTGCAGCAGAACAACATCGTTTACTTCGATCTGGACAAGTACGATATCCGTTCTGACTTCGCTGCAATGCTGGACGCGCACGCTAACTTCCTGCGCAGCAACCCGTCCTACAAAGTGACTGTAGAAGGTCACGCGGATGAGCGCGGTACCCCGGAATACAACATCGCGCTGGGTGAGCGTCGTGCTAACGCCGTTAAGATGTATCTGCAGGGCAAAGGTGTTTCTGCCGATCAGATCTCCATCGTTTCTTACGGTAAAGAAAAACCAGCAGTACTGGGTCATGACGAAGCGGCATATGCCAAAAACCGTCGCGCCGTACTGGTTTACTAAGAGAATTGCATGAGCAGTAACTTCAGACATCATTTATTGAGTCTGTCGTTACTGGTTGGCATAGCGGCCCCTTGGGCCGCTTTTGCTCAGGCGCCAATCAGTAGTGTCGGCTCAGGCTCGGTCGAAGACCGTGTCACTCAACTCGAGCGTATTTCCAATGCTCACAGCCAGCTTTTAACCCAACTCCAGCAACAACTCTCTGATAACCAGACTGACATTGATTCTCTCCGTGGTCAGATCCAGGAGAACCAGTATCAGCTGAATCAGATCGTTGAGCGTCAGAAGCAGATTCTGCTGCAGATTGACGGGCTGACGAGCGGAGGTGGCGCAGCGGCGGCGGGCGCCCAGTCGTCGTCTTCCGGCGATCAGAGCGCGGCTACCGCCAGCGCAGCGCCAGCGGCCTCGTCAGGCGCGCCGGCGATGACCGGCGATGCGAACACCGATTACAATGCGGCTATTGCCCTGGTGAAGGATGCTTCACGCCAGGATGACGCCATGGCGGCGTTTCAGAACTTCGTTAAAAAGTACCCGGATTCAACTTATCAGCCGAACGCCAACTATTGGCTCGGACAGTTGAACTACAATAAGGGGAAAAAAGACGATGCGGCGTTTTACTTCGCCTCGGTGGTGAAGAACTACCCGAAATCGCCAAAAGCGCCGGACGCCATGTTTAAGGTCGGCGTGATCATGCAGGACAAAGGTGATACCGCGAAAGCGAAAGCGGTTTACCAGCAGGTGATCAGCAAATTCCCCGGCACCGACGGTGCTAAACAAGCGCAAAAACGACTTAATGCTCTTGGTTGATTACGGCATGACCAGAAATCGCGTTATTTCTGGTCTTGTCGCCTGAATCGCCAGCAGTTAAGTGATCTTTATCGAAATTTTAGTTGCGCTGAATTCTGAAATCAGTAATATATGCCGCCGTTGCCAAGGGATATCAAACAAGCCCAAAGCGACGCCAGAGTGGGTCGTTAGCTCAGTTGGTAGAGCAGTTGACTTTTAATCAATTGGTCGCAGGTT
>NZ_JBEAKW010000041.1:0-61063 GCF_040065795.1 Klebsiella sp. JB_Kp004
ATCCGGCCTACGGAAGGCTGCTGAACCTGAGTTATCAAACAGTTGCTCAACTCCGTAGGCCCGCGCAAGCGCAGCGCCGCCGGGCAGGCTGTATCCGGCCCACCTTCTCCTTCTTCAACGCAAGCATCACGCCAGCAGGGGGTTCCCCGCAGCCTCCCCTGAACCCCCAAGTCCACACAACGAGACTGTCGTTTTTTGCCTTCTCTTAAGCTGAATCGTTAAAGCTAAAAGCGATACAGATCACATCTTGTGGTGATAATTAAGCATGGTTTATCACAATAATACGACTACTATCGCATTTAACATCTTAAAAACGGCCACTTTCTCACCAGGTGAGGCGCTTCACATTTTAATCACCCCCATGCCGGTAGATTTCACACGTCAATGACACAATCGATTCAGCAAAAAGGGAATAAAAATGAAAAAGACATTGGTTCTGACTGCTATCGCTCTGCTGGTTTCTGGCTCCGCCGCGGCAAAAACATGGGTGCTGACGAATGCTGAAGAGGGCATGGATAAAGGAAACTGGCAGATCGGCAGCGATCAGCTGAAGGTGAAAGACCATGCGTTCAGCATTGAGCAGAAAGTCCTGCACGGCGGCAAGCAGGAAGGCAGCAAAATCCTCACCATTCGCAGTAAAGACGGCCTGACCATCACCCTCAGCCCGACGCGCGGCATGAACTTGCTGCGAGTGGAAGGCTTCGGCAGCCGGATGGGTTGGGATTCGCCGGTCAAAGAGGTTGTTAACCCGGCGTTTATCAACCTGGAGAGTCGCAACGGGCTCGGCTGGCTGGAAGGGTTCAACGAGATGATGGTCCGCTGCGGCTATGAGTGGACCGGCCATCCGGTGACTGCGGACGGGCAAATTTATACCCTGCACGGCAAGGCAGGCAACACGCCGGCCTCTCTGGTGGAGGTAGAGGTGGCCGACAGCGCGCCGTATGAAATTCGCGTCCGCGGGCTGGTGAAAGAGAGCACCTTCAAAAAAGCCGATCTGCAAACCATGACCGAGCTGCGCTATATCCCGGGCAGCAACAGCTTCAGCCTGCACGATGTCTTAACCAATCACGCCGACTATCCACATGATTACCAGATCATCTACCACAGCAACTTCGGCACCCCGATTCTGGAAGAAGGCGCGCGTTTCCTCGCCCCGATGTCCAGCATCAGCCCGTTCAATGATTACGCTAAGAGCGGATTAAAAACCTGGCAAACCTATCAGGGGCCTACCAAAGACTTTGACGAGATGGTGTTTAATATTCAGCCGCTGGCCGATGAAAATCACCAGACGCTGGCCGCCGTGGTCAACAAAGCGGGCGATAAAGGAGCCTCCATTCAGTTCGACACCCGCCAGCTGCCGGTCCTGACGCTGTGGAAAAACACCGACACCGTCAAACAGGGCTATGTCACCGGTATCGAGCCGGGGACCAGCTACGCCTATCCGGTGACCATTGAACGCGAGCAAAAACGCGTAAAACAGCTGCAGCCGGGCGCCAGCGCGCAGTTTGATCTGACCTACACCCTGCTGCATGACAGTGCCCAGGTGGCCGCCGTCGAGCAGAAAATCGCGCAGATTCAGGGCGACAATAAAGTGGCGGAGAACGACACGCCGATCGCCAAAGAGTAAAAATACCCCAGCCAAACGCCCGGAGCGGTACGCCGCGCCGGGCTACGCCCACCCCATCACCTCGCGCCCAAGATCCCGGGCAAACTGCTGATACTGTCGCTCATCGATCGGCTGCGGGTAGCTCAGCACCAGCAGCTCATGATCCGCGATGCCCTGAT
Organism: Klebsiella sp. JB_Kp004; assembly: GCF_040065795.1. Lineage (NCBI taxonomy): Bacteria > Pseudomonadati > Pseudomonadota > Gammaproteobacteria > Enterobacterales > Enterobacteriaceae > Klebsiella > Klebsiella sp. JB_Kp004. The sequence continues at coordinate 1,786 of NZ_JBEAKW010000041.1, forward strand.
GATAGGTCGGATGACGATGCGCCCAGGGGTTAGCGTGGAATCCCATCGACTGATAAAAGCGCAGCCGTTTATGGGCGATCTCGCTGCTCAGCGGATCGATTTCCAGAATGGTCAGCGGCGCGCGCGTCAGGATCTGCGCCAGCAGCTGTTTACCATAGCCGCGGGAGCGCAGCGTATCGTCGATCGCCAAATGTTCGACATAATAGTAGCCGGCAAACTGCCAGCAACCGCTGAGGCCGATAAATACCTCCTCATCGAACCACGCCTCCAGCGCGTAGTGCGGGTTGCTCAGCGCCTGGCGTTTGGCCTCGCTTTCGCGCTGCTCGTGCCACGGAAAGGCGCGCACGTAGAGCGCGTCCAGCATGGCGAAATGGGGCGAGTCGGTAGAAAGTACGCTTTCGCGGGTAAGCATCACACCATCCCTGTTGGTAAAAACAAAACTGCCCTCACGCGGAGGGCAGTGACCGGAGGCGGGACGTTACTCTGTCGCGGCCGCTTTTTGCGCCAGTTTATCCAGCAGCTTTTGATGAATGCCGCCGAAGCCGCCGTTGCTCATCACCAGGATATGGTCGCCAGGATGGGCGGTTTTGACCACCATCTCCGCCAGGGTATCGACGTCGGCGCTCCAGTGAGCCGGCTGGACGCAGGCTTCCGCCACTTCCGCCACCTGCCACGGGATATGCTGCGGCTGCAGGAGGAACACCTCATCGGCGCGGCCAAGAGACGGCGCCAGATCGTCCTTGCAGACGCCCATTTTCATGGTGTTAGAGCGCGGCTCCAGCACGGCGAGAATGCGCGCGGTGCCGCCCACTTTGCCGCGCAGCGCCTGCAGCGTAGCGAGGATGGCCGTCGGATGATGAGCGAAATCGTCATACACGGTGACGCCGTTGGCTTCGCCGCGCAGCTCCAGGCGACGGCGGGCGTTGATAAAGCTGCCCAGTGCGTTCGCGGCATCCGCCGGCAGTACCCCGACGTGACGCGCCGCGGCAATGGCCATCAGGCCGTTATGCATATTATGCTCGCCGACCAGCGCCCACTTCACCTCGCCGACCTTTTCACCGTCGAACAGCACTTCCCACTGCGAGGCGTCAGCGTTCAGCTTCTTCGCCTGCCAGTGGCCCTGCTCGCCCACTAGCTCCTGCTCGCTCCAGCAGCCCATCGCCATCACCTGCTTCAGGTTGATGTCGTTCTCCGGCAGGATAATTTTGCCTTTGCCCGGCACGATGCGCACCAGATGGTGGAACTGCTTCTGAATCGCCTTAAGGTCGTCAAAGATATCCGCGTGGTCGAACTCAAGGTTGTTGAGGATCAGCGTCCGCGGGCAGTAGTGAACAAATTTGGAGCGCTTGTCGAAGAAGGCGCAGTCGTATTCATCCGCTTCAATGACGAAGAACGGGCTGTCGCCCAGGCGCGCAGAGACGTCAAAATTGCCCGGCACGCCGCCGATCACGAAGCCCGGCTGGTAACCGCAGGCTTCAAGGATCCAGGTCGCCATGCCGGCGGTGGTGGTTTTGCCGTGGGTCCCGGCGACGGCCAGCACCCAGCGATCGCGCAGCACGAAGTCGTGCAGCCACTGCGGGCCGGACATATAGGAAATATTGTTTTCCAGCACCGCTTCAACGCACGGGTTGCCGCGAGTCATGGCGTTACCGATGATCACCAGGTCCGGCCGGGGCTCCAGCTGGCTGGGGTCATAGCCCTGAATTAAATCAATCCCCTGGTTTTCCAGCAGGGTGCTCATCGGCGGATAGACGTTAGCATCCGACCCCGTTACCTCATGACCGAGGGAGCGCGCCAGCATGGCCAGGCCCCCCATAAACGTGCCACAGATTCCTAAAATATGAATGCGCATTCGTCATTTCCTTCTCTTATCCGGGGCACATTTTACCCATATCCCGGGCCCTGGCGAAATGCATTTCAGGCGAATCTGTATTTTGCTGGCGCGATTCACTAGTGCGCACTTTTTTGATTCTTTGTTAAGATTGTTGCGTTCGTTTTACTCAACATAAAAATGCAGGGAACGAGTTATGAAAACGTTAGGTGAGTTTATTGTTGAAAAGCAGCACGAGTTCTCCCACGCCACCGGTGAGCTGACTGCTTTGTTGTCAGCAATAAAGTTGGGCGCCAAGATCATCCACCGCGATATCAACAAGGCCGGTCTGGTCGATATCCTGGGTGCCAGCGGTGCAGAAAACGTTCAGGGCGAGGTGCAGCAAAAACTCGATCTGTTCGCGAATGAAAAATTAAAAGCCGCACTGCGAGCACGCGATATTGTTGCCGGGATCGCCTCTGAAGAAGAAGATGAGATTGTCGTCTTCGAAGGGTGTGAACACGCCAAATACGTGGTGCTGATGGACCCTCTGGATGGCTCCTCTAACATCGACGTTAACGTCTCTGTTGGTACGATCTTCTCTATCTACCGCCGCGTGACGCCTGTTGGCACGCCGGTGACAGAAGAAGACTTCCTGCAGCCGGGTAACCGCCAGGTCGCCGCCGGCTATGTGGTTTACGGTTCCTCGACGATGCTGGTGTATACCACCGGCTGCGGCGTCCACGCCTTCACCTACGACCCGTCCCTCGGCGTCTTCTGTCTGTGCCAGGAGCGCATGCGCTTCCCGGAGAAGGGCAATACCTACTCCATTAACGAAGGCAACTACATCAAATTCCCGCAGGGCGTGAAGAAGTACATTAAGTACTGCCAGGAAGAGGACAAAGCGACTCAGCGTCCTTATACCTCACGCTATATCGGCTCGCTGGTGGCGGACTTCCACCGCAACCTGCTGAAAGGCGGCATCTACCTCTATCCAAGCACCGCCAGCCACCCGGACGGCAAGCTGCGCCTGCTGTATGAATGCAACCCGATGGCCTTCCTCGCCGAACAGGCGGGCGGTAAGGCCAGCGATGGTAAAGAGCGTATTCTGGATATTGTTCCGGAAAGCCTGCACCAGCGCCGCTCCTTCTTCGTCGGCAACAACCACATGGTGGAAGACGTCGAGAACTTTATTAAGTCGTTCCCGGACGCCTAAGCGCCCTGCCCGCTCCTCCCGCGCCTGCGGGAGGAGCCTCTCTCTTAGCGACTCCCCGCCCCGCTCACCCGCGTGACCGCCGCATTCTGCCGGTTTTCCCACAGCACGGTCAGCCCACGCTGTAGCGCGATAAAGATAAACAGCAAAATGCCGATGGCGATTTTGGTCCACCATGAGCTGAGGGTGCCGTCGAAGTTGATGTAGGTCTGAATCAGCCCCTGGATCGCCACCCCGAACAGGGTTCCCAGCACAGTGCCGACGCCGCCGCTGAGCAGCGTGCCGCCGATCACCACCGAGGCAATGGCGTCCAGCTCCACGCCGACGCCCGCCAGCGCATAGCCCGCCTGGGTATAAATGGAAAAGACGATCCCGGCCAGCGTCGCCAGCCCGGTGGAGAGCATATAGATACGGATCGTGGCGCTGCGGGTGGAAATCCCCATTAAATTCGCCGACGTCGCGTTGCCGCCAATGGCATACACCTGGTTGCCGAAGCGGGTGCGGTGGGCGACAAAAATACCGGCCACCACCACCAGCAGCATCAGCAGCCCCATGGCGCTGAGGCGTCCGCCGCCGGGAATAGTCCATGCCAGCCCGGACAGGGTGTCGTACACCGGGTGGTTAATCGGAATCGACTCCTCTGACACCAGATAGCTCACGCCGCGCAGGAAGAACATGCCGGCGAGGGTGATGATAAAGGCCGGGATCTTCAGGGCGTCAATCAGCAGCCCCATAAACGCGCCGAAGGCGCAGCCCATCACCAGCACCAGCGGAAACGCCACCAGCGGTGATATTCCCCAAAAGCCAATCGCTTTGGCGAGAAAGACGCCGGTAAAGGCGATCACCGACCCGACAGACAGATCGATCCCGCCGGAGAGGATCACGAAGGTCATGCCCACGGCGATGATCCCGAGGAAGGCGTTATCCGTCAGGATATTGCAGATCACCCGCGTCGAGGCAAAGCCGGGGAATTGCGTCAGGCAGTAGAGATAGCCCAGCACAAACACCGCGAGGGTGATCATCAACGGTAAATTACGTTTTATCATGGCCGCGTACCCCTTTCAGTAAACCGATAAAGCGCGGCGACTGGACAATCAGTACGCACAGCACCACCACCGCTTTCACCACCTGGTTGAGCTCCGGCGGGAAGCCGGAGAGCAAAATCCCGGTGTTCATTCCCTGGATAATCAGCGCCCCCACCACCGACAGCAGCAGGTTGAAGCGCCCGCCCATCAGCGAAGCGCCGCCGATGACTACCGCCAGAATGGCGTCCAGCTCAAGCCATAGCCCGGCGTTATTGGCATCCGCGCCGCGAATGTCCGCCGCCACGATGATCCCGGCGATCGCCGCGCAGACGCCGCTCAGGACATAGGCCAGCATCACCACGATGCGGGTATTGACGCCGGCGTTTTTCGCCGCGCGGATATTGATCCCTACCGCTTCGATAAACATGCCCAGCGCCGTTTTGCGGGTAAACAGCCAGAACAGCAGCAGGGTCGCGGCGGCGATGATCACCGGCGTCGGAAACAGGAGGAACGATCCGCTGCCGAGCCACGCCAGCGCCGGGGAATCAAAGGTGACGATCTGCCCGGCGGTGATCAACTGCGCCACCCCGCGTCCGGCCACCATCAGGATCAGCGTCGCCACAAAGGGCTGGATCTTCAGGACCGCCACGAGAATGCCGTTCCACAGCCCGGCCAGCGCGCCCGCCGCCAGCGAGGCCAGCAGCACCACCGGCAGGCTGTGACCGCCGACGGTCATCGAGGCGGCCGTCGCGCCGGCTATCGCCATTACCGCCCCCACCGACAGGTCGATACCACCGGTGGCGATCACCAGCGTCATGCCGATGGCCAGCAGCGCCACCGGGGCGGCGCGGTTGAGAATATCGATTGGGCTGCCAAACAGGCGGCCATCCTGGAGCACCACCTGATAAAAATGGGGCGCCACCAGGCTGTCGACCAGCAGAACCAGCAGCAGGGCAATGATCTGCGGGGTGCCCTTCGGCCAGGTGAAGCGTCGCTTCTCCGGGCCGGTTTGCGAAAGAGATCGAGGCATCATGGGTTACTCCTTATGCCGCAATTGCGTTCATGATCGCCGGTACAGAGAGCTCGGCGAGCGGGATCTCGGCTACCTGCCGGCGATCGCGCATGATAATGACCCGATCGGCGTAACCCACCAGCTCCTCCAGTTCAGAGGAGATGACCAGCAGCGCCAGGCCATCGGCGCAGAGGGTTTCAATCAGGCGAATGATTTCCGCATGGGCGCCAACGTCGATGCCGCGGGTCGGCTCATCGAGGATCAGGAACTGCGGTTTGGTCAGCAGCCAGCGGGAAAGCAGCACCTTCTGCTGGTTGCCGCCGGAGAGAAACTCGATCGGCTGCTCCGCGCTGGGGGTGCGGATCCCCAGCTGGCGAATAAAGCGCTCGGCGATCTCGTTCTGTTCGCGCCGGGGTATCGGCCGCAGCCAGCCGCGCTGCGCCTGCAGAGCGAGGACGATATTTTCCCGCACCGAGGCGGCGGCGATAATGCCGTCGGTTTTGCGATCCTCCGGACAGAAGCCGATCCCGAGGCAGGAGGCCTGATGCGGAGAACGCAGGGTTTGCGGTTTGCCTTTGATCCACGCCTTCCCGCTGTCCGCCGTTTTAATACCGAAGATCACCTCGGCGGTTTCAGTGCGGCCGGAACCCAACAGGCCGGCGAGGCCAACGATTTCGCCCGGACGCACCTGCAGGTCGAACGGGGCGATGGTGCCTTTTTTACCGTAGCCTTCAAATGCCGCCACCGGCTTATCGCTCAGCAGGGTTCGGCCAGCCCGCTGCAGGGCGTTGTGGTCCAGTTCGCGGCCCAGCATCATTTTCACCAGCTCAATCTGCGGCAGTTCGCGGGTCTCGCGGCAGCCGACGAAGCTGCCGTTGCGCAGCACGGTAATGCGGTCGCTGACCGCATAGACCTGGTCGAGAAAATGGGTGACGAAGATCAGGCTGACGCCGTTATCCCTGAGCTGGCGCATCAGGGTAAACAGCATCTCCACCTCCTGGGTATCGAGGCTGGCGGTGGGCTCGTCGAGGATCAGAACCTTGGCCGACAGGTCGATGGCCCGGCAGATAGCGACGATCTGCTGCATCGCCACTGAAAAGCGGTTCAGCGGCTCGCGCACATCGAGGGAAAAGCCGTAGGAGGCCATCAGCGCCGTTGCCCTGGCCTCCATCTCTTTCCGCCGCAGCAGGCCAAACCGCCGCGGCTCACGGCCGATGAACAGGTTATCCGCCACCGACATATTGGGCAGCAGGTTCACTTCCTGGTAGACAGTGCCGATCCCCAGCTGCTGGGCATGGGCGGTATTTTTCGGGGAAATGGTCTGGCCTTCCAGCCAGATAGTGCCGCGATCGGCATGGTAAACGCCGGTAAGCGCTTTGATCAGCGTCGATTTCCCGGCGCCGTTTTCGCCCAACAGGGCCATGATTTCGCCGCGCCGCAGGCTAAAGTTGACGTTATCCAGCGCCTTAACGCCGGGGAAGAATTTACTGAGTCCTTCGGTGCGAAGGATCTCCTGGTGTGCCTCGGCGCTCATAATCGATATCACCTTCAAATGATGTCAGGTTGCCCCGGCTCGCGCTGTGCTTGCCGGGGTTGCTGGAACGCTGCCTGTTACCCTCTCCGGCTGAGGAGAGGGGCGGGATGAGGGGCTATCCACTCAGTAGCCCATATTTTTCTTCTTCTCTAACTCTTCTTTCGCCGTATCCGGCAGATACAGCGTCGATTTGGTAATGGTCAGCTTCTCCGGCAGGGTGCCGTCTTTTTTGTATTTCTCCAGCGCATCAAACGCCGGGCCGGCCATATTTGGCGTCAGCTCGACGCTGGCGTTGGCTTCGCCGGCGATCATCGCTTTATAGATATCCGGCACGCCGTCGATGGAGCCGGTCAGAATATCTTTGCCCGGCTTCAGGCCAGCTTCTTTAATGGCCTGGATGGCGCCGATGACCATATCGTCGTTATGAGCGAATACCATGCAGATGTTTTTGCCGTTATTCTCAGCCTTGATAAAGCTCTCCATAACCTCTTTCCCTTTGCTGCGGGTGAAGTCGCCGGACTGAGAGCGGATGATTTTGATATTCGACGCTTTGGCGATGGCGTCAGCGAAGCCTTTCTTACGGTCGATGGCCACGCTGGCCCCGACGGTGCCCTGCAGTTCCACGACGTTACACGGCTTACCGTCGACGGTTTTCACCAGCCAGTCGCCAATCAGCTGACCTTCCAGCACGTTGTTGGCGGTCACGGTGGTCATGTAGAGATCTTTATCTTTCACATCAATGGAACGGTCGAGGAGGAAGACCGGGATTTTGGCCTCTTTCGCCTCTTTCAGCACCGGCTCCCAGCCGGTAGCCACCACCGGCGCAATGAAGATCGCGTCTACCCCCTGGGCGATAAAGGAGCGCACCGCTTTGATCTGGTTTTCCTGTTTTTGCTGACCATCGGCGATCTTCAGCGTGATACCGCGCTTGGCGGCTTCCTCTTTCGCGACGCTGGTTTCCGCCGCACGCCAGCCGGATTCAGAACCGACCTGCGAAAAACCTACGGTTAGCGGGGCAGCTATCGCCATAGACGACATAGCTGCGGAAACTGCTGTGACAAGAAGTAAGCGCTTCCACATAAGGGTATCCTCGTAGGGTTATTGTTGGTTAAAATCTCACCTGCGGACAAACTATAGACAATCGGTGATGTAACTGAATGCGTTACATCACACTTCAAAAAAGTAAATGAGATGTTAATGACGGCCCCATTGCCCAGTGGAGAGCCGATAAGGCTTCGCAGGGAGCGCGGCTGTTGCGGTTTATGACGTTTTTTTAAGCGGTTTGATAAATCAATCACATGCAATGAAAACGGTTACATAAATTTATTCATGATGTGGCTATGTTTATGGATTTTCATGCCATTATTGCGCGCAAAATTCAGAGCACTCCACGGCGAGATCGGGAAAAAGAAGCGAAGACATTCGATGTGAGTTGGCTATAATACCGAGCACTTGTTTGCCATACATTTTAAAGGAAACAGACATGAGCTTACTCAACGTACCTGCGGGCAAAGATCTGCCGGAAGACATCTACGTCGTGATCGAGATCCCGGCGAACGCAGATCCCATCAAATACGAAGTCGACAAAGAGAGCGGTGCACTGTTCGTTGACCGTTTCATGTCCACAGCGATGTTCTATCCGTGCAACTACGGCTACATCAACCACACCCTGTCCCTGGACGGCGACCCGGTTGACGTGCTGGTCCCGACCCCGTACCCGCTGCAGCCGGGCTCCGTGATCCGCTGCCGTCCGGTTGGCGTTCTGAAGATGACCGACGAATCCGGTGAAGATGCGAAACTGGTTGCGGTACCGCACACCAAGCTGAGCAAAGAATACGATCACATCAACGATGTGAACGACCTGCCGGAACTGCTGAAAGCCCAGATCACTCACTTCTTTGAGCACTACAAAGATCTGGAAAAAGGCAAGTGGGTTAAAGTCGACGGTTGGGACAACGCAGAAGCGGCGAAAGCTGAAATCGTTGCCTCTTTCGAGCGCGCTAAGCAGAAGTAATTCTGTCTCAGGCAGGGTCATACCCTGCCTGATTGCGGTACGGATAGCCGCGATAACACCATGGAGGGTGTCCCGTGAAAAGCGTTCGCTATTTCACTCTTAACTTTTCTGGCTTCACAACCGCCGCCTCTGAAAAACAGGGGTATCTGCGCCTTATCGCCGGCGACCATGTCTTTTATACCGATAAACGCTATTTTAACGACCCCTCGCTTTTTGACCGCCTGAAGACCCATCAGCCTCTGTATCTCGGCGCCCGCCGCCTGGACAACGGCAGTTACTGGATCCACTGGCTCAGCGATGGTGAAACGCTCCTTGAGCCCAGTCAACGCGTCAAGCGCTGGGCCCGGCCGCTGCTGATTATCAGCCTGCTGACGCTCATCGTCTCCCTTATTCCGCTCCTGGTGAGCGCCTCAGAATGGGCAAAGTTCGGCTGCGGCATTATCGCGGTACTGGCCTTCATCGCGCTGTTAACCGGGCTCTGCGAGCGACTGTTCCACCCGGCGCTAAAACGGCACCCCGCCATGCGCGATCTGCTGGCGAAGATGGCGCGGGCCCGCCGCCGCGACTTTTCTTTTTGCCAGCCGCTACCCGCAACGCCGCGGGCCGTCCGCCGGTCGGCAATGCCTTTTACGCATGCCCTGCCGGAACGCTATGCGGTTAAGACCGACATCATCACCGATACCCACTTTAAGAAGTGGTATGCGGGCAGTCCTACGCGGGAATATCACGGCCTCGGGATACAATGCGGTTCCCTGCCGCTGGCCTTCTGGTGGCAGGCAGGCTGCGCTAATTTCGCGCTGCATCCTGTTCTCTATCGTCGTCAGCCACCGTTTCTTGCCACTGGCGATCGTATCGTCGCCGTATACGAGCGCGACAGCCGGGCGATCCATGCGCTATACAATGCCAGCGACGGCGCGGCTTATGTAAAACACCATCCGCTCTATCCTGGACGCAGACAGCTGTCGCTGCTTTATTACCTGTTTTACGGCCTCGCGCTGGTGATGTATCTGCTATTTCTCGGGGTAGAAATCATCAGCGCCCTTCAGTCAGGCCGGCGCGTCTGGTGGCAGGTTCAGGATTCACTGGACATGCTGTCCTTACTGTTACTCTGCTTTGGCGGGATACTGGCGGTACTGGAGCTGATTGGCCCAACGGCCTGGTTATTGTCACACCGGGTGGCTGACTGGCTGAAGCTGCGATCGGCGATGCGGCGTTACCTGCGGGAGGCAGCCCCCCAAACCACGCCCGAGGAGGTCATGTAATGTTCAGCACCTCAACACGACGATTATTATTCCTCGCGCTGACGACGCTGGCTTCCACGATGTGGCTGGCGAGAGATTATCTGCCGCTCTGGTAAGAGGCGGGCGCAGAAAAAACAACGCCACCCGAAGGTGGCGCTGTCGTGGTTAATACTGGTCGCGATCCAACCAGTTGCCGTTCGCTATCAACGTACAACCCTCAACGGAACGTTGATAGACATACATCCATGCGCTGCCGTAAGGCGTCTGAATCAGGTGGCGCGCATACTCGCCCCCCTTGGTGCGGAGCGCATCCAGTTCGGCCAGCGTCGATGCATCAATACGATAAACTTCACCATGTACTGTGCCTTCGCCGGGCACCGCGCCTGGATAGTGGCCCAGGCTGTACAGCTGATAATCGTCGACACTATGAGCGCCCAGCCACTGGGCGTTGGTCATCCAGTGGCTGTTGCCTTGTTTGCGTCGTAAACTGCCGTAAACAAATATTCGCATTGCTAAAACTCAAACTGATAGAGCAAATCGAGCGCCTGGTCGATGCCAGACACCGCTTCCACATATAGCTTAGGCATCAGGCGATAACGTAAAGTCAGCGTCGCCAGGGAATCGAAGATACCGACCCCGTATTTTACCTGCAGACCCGGCAGTACATAGCCGCTGACCACCACCTGGGAAGAGTCGCCTACCCCTTCGGTGTCCAACGCCAAATTGCTTACGCCAAACGTCTCGCCGATTTTACCCACAACCTGACCACTTTGTGCAACCCCCATACCAATAAGCATTGAGGTCATCGCGGCGCTATCGCTCTGTCCGCTGCTCAAACCCTGTCCGCGCAGCAGATAAGACAGCGCTTCCTGCTGGGACATAACCGGGTCGGAGAAGATCTCCGCTTTCGGCTGATCGGCGGAGCCGGTGACGCGAACGCCGGCGATCACGTCGTCTTCGGTGGCATCCGGGTTACGAATCGCTTCGATATTCAGCAACGGCTGATCCGGCGGACCGGAGAACAGCAGCTCCCCTTTGCGCACAATCAAATCCTGGCCATAGGCGTGGAAGCGGCCGTCCGGAATATTGATCTGCCCGTTGAGTCCCAGCCCCTGCTTGTCCTGCGCCACTTTCAGATCGCCGGTCAGACGCGCTTTCAGACCGAAGGCTTCCAGACGAACGTTGTTGCCGACGTGGATCGTCAGGTTGCTGTTGATCGGGATCCCGGCGCTCTGCTGCTTAATCGGCTTGAGGTTTTTGTCGAGCATCACTTCGTCCGACGACACGCCGACCGCGCTCTCCGGCACCTCGTTGACCACGATCCGCGCCCAGGGCACATCCACCTTGCCATCGAGGTTGAACAGGCTTGGCGTGGCGGTAAACACCACGTCCGGCGATACATCAAGACGGACCATCGGCGGCACGGTGATCCGCACCCGGCTGCCCTTCGCCGCAATCTGCGCCCGCCAGTTATCGATCTGCGTCCAGTCGGCGTTCCCGCTAAGGGCGATTTGCCCCTGACGGGTGTTCACCGTCCCCTGCAGGGTCGAGCGCGTACCGTTGAAGTTCATCGCCAGCTGGCTCGGCTGCATATCAAACGGCATAAAGTTGCCGTCGATATCCACCCCGCTTAGCTGCATCTGGCCGAACAGCTGCGGACTTTTCACGTTGCCGCCCAGGCGCAGACGGGCGTTGAGCCGTCCCTCCGCCTTTTCACCGCGGGCGAAAATCGGGTTGATCATCGCCAGCGAGAAGTTGCTGATATTGACGTTGCCGCCGAGATTACGCCGCCCCTGCGGGTCGGTGACCTGCACCTGCCCATCCAGCTGGCCATTGTTGGTCAGGCGGATAAGCCAGCCCAGCTCCGCGCGATTGTTGTGCAGATCGGCGCTGAGGTTCAGCGTATCGAACGCCACCGGCAGCGGGGCGTCATTGACCACCTGGGTCACTTTGACGTTGCGCCCGCTGAGGGTCACTTTGCCCTGCGGCAGTCCCTCTTTGGTGGTGTCCCAGCTGACATCGGCATTACCGGTAAACACGCCGCTGGCCTGGGTCGCCTCCGGCATAAACGGCTTAAGCATCGCCAGGTCGAAGCGGTTGAGATTCACCCGCGCCCGCCCGCTGGCGCCCGCGTCAATGGTCTCAGGCACGCAGAGCTCGGCGTTCGGGTTGGTCCAGCAGTGTGGCCCGATGCTGATTTTCTGCTCCTGGTTACGGTAGTCCAGCGCAATACTGCGCGTCAGCGCTACCGGCCCTACCGGCGTCTGGAAGCGGGTATCGCTTAGCGCGCCTCTCCAGCGCTCGGCCTGACGATCGAAGCTACCCGCCAGCGCCAGCTGGCCGGAAACCGGATCGCCCTGCACCCGCAGTCGCAGCTCATGCTGCTTCTCAGTGCCTTTGGCATTGAGCTGCACCAGGCTGATATTCACCCCCGGCTGGCTGATGCGATCCACCCGCACGTCCAGGTTGCCGCCAATCTGATCGGTGGATTTCACATCCCCTTTGACGTTAACCTGGGCGATGCTCAGCTCCTGCCAGCGCAGCGCCCGGGCGGTGATGTCCGCCAGCAGCTGCGGCGCATCGACAGTGCCGCGCACTTTCACCAGCCCCTTCGCCGTCCCGCCGAGCCCCGGCAGCGCATTATCCAGGTGCGGCGCATCGATGGTGGCGTCGAGATTCAGATCCTTCACCCCCAGCTCGCCTTTGATATCGGCGCTGTTCGGGCCTAACGCCAGATGCAGCCCCGGGATCTTCCACTGCAGATAGCTGTTGCCCTGCAGCGAGCCGGAGACATCCACCTTGTTCTGTTTCACGTTGCCGGTAATTTTCAGCTCCGGCACCGACATCTGCCAGCTGCCGCCGTACAGGCTGCCCTGGGTCTTGATCCTGCCGTTGAGCTTCGACGGCCAGTCCGGCACCTCTTTGGCGGTGTTGATGCCGTCGAGGGTCAGCTCGCCGCGCCAGCTGATCGCCTGCTGCCAGTCGAGGAGCGCCTTCAGCTCGGTTTTCCCTTCGAGGGCATTGACCGTCAGCTTGTCGAGATTGATCTGCCGCTCATTGCCTTTGGCGTTGAGGGCAATTTTCGCCGGCGGCAGCGACTGGCCTTTCACCGCGGTGGAGAAGGCCAGCGCGTAGTCGGTCATTTTGCCGCTGAACTTCAGCTGGACGTCGTCGGCCTGGAACTGCTTCTCGCCGCTGAATGGCCAGGCGAGCTGCTTGCTCTTCAGCTCCATATTGAGCGGCAGCCCGGCCTCCGCCAGCTGCGCGTCCGCCCGCAGCGTGGCCGCTACCGGCCCGCTTAAGTCCACCCCGACCTTAAGCGTTTTACGTATCTCGCCGCCCACCTTCAGCTGCACTTTCTCCCCTTTCATCGGGTCGACGTTCAGCGTTCCGGCGAGGGTGATGTCTACCGGCCAGTTATCCTGCAGCTGGGCGCTGCCCGAGGCGGTGACTTTGCCCTGATCGGAGTCGATGTCGAGGGCGTCGAGCTTCATCTGCCCGTCGATACTGCTGACTTTCAGCAGCAGGTTATACACGGTGATATCGGTATCGCCGGTGAGGCGCAGCTGTTCGCCGCGGAACGCCTCAATATTGAGGTTCAGCGGCAGATGGACGTCGGTCATCGCCGGCAGCACCGGCTGCGAGAAGAGGTCGGTCATCGTCTCGCCGAGCGGTTTTTCCTGCGGCTGCGGGTTGTCGATTTTCGGTTCAACCACCTGCTCCTGCGCCACTTTCGCCACCTTCGGCAGGGCGATCAGCAGCCCTTGCAGCGAGGTCGGCGTCAGGGTCAGGTTTTTCTCCTGCCAGTTCAGGCCGGTGGAAAAATCGCGCACAGAGACCGCGGTATCGTCGATTTTGACGTTGACGTTATGCAGCGCGACGCGGCTAAGGGCGATCGGATAAGGGGTGGAGAGATTCAGCGGCCCGCTGTCCTCTTCCTCGACCGGCGCAGAGGGCGGCATCTTCTTCGTATCGACGGCGACGTAAATATCGCGCAGCGAGATGTCGTTTACGCACAGACTGCTGTCCCACAGGCAGCGCAACCTGACGCTGAGATGAAACTGGCCGGCGGTGACCGCCACGCCAGGCTGCTCATAGCGGACATTATCGAGGGTTAAATCACGCCAGCCGCCGGTCACTTTGCCGATTTCCAGCCCCGGTACCCAGCGATCCGCCGCTTTGAACACCAGATGCAAGCCGGTGGTGGTGCCCACCAGGAACCCGACGGTGCCCAGCAGGAGGACCAACACGATTAAGACGCCGAGGCTTATCTTCTTCCATAAACTCATAATTCAGGCCCCAGACCGATGTAAAACTGTAAACCATGCTCTTCTTTGTCGCCGATTGGCCGGGCGATATCCAGCTTGATCGGCCCCACCGGCGACTGCCAGCGCACGCCCACCCCGGCGCCGGTTTTGAAATCACTTTCGCGAATATCGCTGACCGCTTCGCCGCTATCGACAAACACGGCGCCCCACCATTTGCCGCTGACGTTGTACTGATATTCCAGCGAGCCGGTGGCCAGCTTCGAGGCCCCGATCAGCTTGCCGTCATCGTCCTTCGGCGAGATGGATTTGTATTTATAGCCGCGAATACTGCGATCGCCCCCGGCGAAAAAGCGCAGGTCCGGCGGCACCTTGTCAAAGTTGTCCGCTTCGATCCAGCCCAGGTTGCCGCGCACCACAAAGCGGTGGCGGTCATAGAGGGTACGGATCCAGACATCCTGGGCCTGCATCACGATGAAGTTGATGTCCGAGCCCCACATGGTGTTGGAGTAGTCCACCGAGTAGCGCTGGGAATCGCCCCAGGTGGGCATCAGGCCGCCGCGGGAGCGAGTGCGGTTCACCGAGACCCCGGGGTAAATCAGCATGGTGGTGTTGGTGACGTTCGCCTGGGTAAAGTGGTCCAGGCTCCAGCGCAGGTTGATCGCCCGCTGCCAGCCGCTCGACATCTCCCAGAAACGCGACAACCCAAGGGTGGTGGAGTCAGCCTGGGTGTCATTGAGATCGGTACGCTTAAAGCCGCCCTGCATCAGATAGTACTGCTCGAGCGGGCTCTTGAGCAGAGGGACTTTATAGGTGAAGTCGAACTGCTGCTCCGGGGCGGAGAGGCTGACGCTGGAGGTCAGGCTGTGGCCATAGGAGTTCATCCACGGTTTTTTCCACGTGGCTTTTACCCGCGGACCGACGTCTGTGGAGTACCCTACCCCGGTTTCCACGGTGTTCTCTTTGCGTGGCGAGACAACGCCCTGCAGAGGCAGCACCTTGGTTTTACGTGACTTAGCAAAATCAGGCGCCACCACCACCGAACTGAACCACCCGGTCGCCGCCAGGCGGCGGTTTAGCTCGGCCAGGTCCTGAGAGGTGTAGTAGTCGCCCTCTTTAAACGGCACGAGGTTTTGCAGGTATTCATCACGGATTTGCGATCCGGAGAAGGTGACGTGGCCAAAGCGATAGCGTTCGCCGCTGTCGTAATCGATATCCCAGAACGCCTGATGGCGGTCGAGGGAGACCCCCAGCTGGCTTTTATTGAACTCGCTGTCAAAGTAGCCTTTGCGCAGGGCGACGCGGGTCAGGGAGCTCTTGAAACCGTCGTAATCGCCGTGGTTGAGCACCGTCCCGATGGCCGGGCGGGTTTTCAACAGCGCCAGATAGTCGCTGTCGGTGCGGGCGCCGCCGCGCAGAATCACCTCGGTGCCGCCAATGCGCACCGGCTCACCCGGGGTCACTTTGGCGATCAGCACCTGACGGCCCCTTTTCGGCGGCGGACGAAGATCAAATTCAATCGTCGGCTCGTAATACCCCAGCGCTTTCAGACCTTCGCGAATGGCGTCATCGACGCGCGCGCGAAAGCGACGATCCGGCGTGACCTCATCACTCTGGATGGTGGAAAGCTGGGCGCGAACGTTTTTCTCCAGCTCCCCGGATAATCCTTCAACCTGCAAACGCACATTCGCTGCGCTGGCGATCCCGCTGACCAGCAAAAGGCTGGTGACACATAACTGGCGGATTTTTAGCACATTTTCTCCTGAATATCCCTGTTTCCCCCTACAGGAAACACTGGCGCCGCTCCACGGCTTAACAAAACCCTAACAACGTAGGGTTGAAAAAGTGGCAATAACCCAAATAATTCTTATGTATTAATCTAGACGTATTACGCGTATTTATTGTGTTAAAAGACACGCTTCGTTACAACCTTAACGACGATTTCTGTATTGAGAGGCCCACCGTGAGTCTATTTGATAAAACGCATCTTGTCGCCCAGGCGGATGCGCTGCCTGGACGCAATACCCCGATGCCTGTGGCGACGCTCCACGCAGTTAACGGCCACTCGATGACCAACGTCCCGGCGGGGATGGAAGTCGCGCTGTTCGCCATGGGCTGCTTCTGGGGAGTTGAACGTCTGTTCTGGCAATTGCCGGGGGTTTACAGCACCGCCGCCGGCTACACTGGCGGCTATACGCCCAATCCGACCTATCGCGAAGTGTGCAGCGGCCAGACCGGTCACGCGGAAGCGGTGCGCGTGGTCTACGATCCGCAGGTCATCAGCTATGAGCAGTTATTGCAGGTGTTCTGGGAAAATCACGACCCGGCGCAGGGAATGAGACAGGGTAACGACCACGGCACCCAGTACCGCTCGGCGATTTACCCGTTGACGCCGGAACAGACGGAAGCGGCAAAGGCCAGCCTCGCGCGCTTCCAGGCGGCGATGAACGACGCGCACGATACCCGGCACATCACCACTGAGATCGCCACCGCCAAACCGTTCTACTATGCCGAGGACGATCACCAGCAGTATCTGTATAAGAACCCGCACGGCTATTGCGGCATCGGCGGCATTGGCGTCTGCCTGCCACCTCAGGCGTAATTCTGATTTCCGCCTCAACAGCGAGGCGGTTAATGAACGCTCTGGCGGCTTTACATTCCCTTACGCTATACTATCCAGTGTGACAGCCGGTCCAGCGCCTTCGGACCGGTTTTTTATGTATTCCACATTTGAGTTATCAACTTCCCTTCCGAGGATCTGACCTCAACGGTCAGAAAAGATATGTTAAACAGTATTTTAGTAATACTCTGTCTGATAGCCGTCAGTGCCTTTTTTTCGATATCGGAAATCTCACTGGCCGCCTCACGTAAAATCAAACTGAAACTGCTGGCCGATGAAGGCAACGTCAACGCACAGCGGGTGCTGAAGATGCAGGAGAACCCGGGCACCTTCTTTACCGTTGTGCAGATTGGCCTTAACGCCGTCGCCATTCTGGGCGGTATCGTGGGCGACGCGGCCTTCTCCCCGGCGTTTTATAGCCTGCTCAGCGGGTATATGTCACCGGAGCTCTCCGAGCAGCTGAGCTTCATCATCTCTTTTACCCTGGTCACCAGCTTGTTCATCCTGTTTGCTGACCTGACTCCGAAACGCATCGGTATGATTGCGCCCGAAACCGTGGCCCTGCGCATCATCAACCCGATGCGCTTCTGCCTGTTAGTCTTCCGCCCGCTGGTGTGGTTGTTTAACGGCATGGCTAATATGATCTTCCGCATCTTCAAACTGCCGATGGTGCGGAAAGACGATATCACCTCCGACGATATCTATGCCGTGGTTGAGGCCGGCGCGCTGGCCGGGGTGCTGCGCAAGCAGGAGCATGAGCTGATTGAGAACGTGTTCGAGCTGGAGTCCCGCACCGTTCCTTCCTCCATGACCCCGCGTGAAAGCGTCATTTGGTTTGATTTGCATGAAGACGAGCAGAGCCTGAAGAATAAAGTGGCCGAGCATCCGCACTCGAAGTTCCTCGTCTGTAATGAAGATATCGACCATATTATCGGCTACGTCGATTCCAAAGATCTGCTGAACCGCGTGCTGGCGAACCAGAGCCTGGTGCTGACCGGCGGCGTGCAGATCCGCAACACGCTGATCGTCCCGGATACCCTGACCCTCTCCGAAGCGCTGGAAAGTTTCAAAACCGCCGGGGAAGACTTCGCGGTGATCATGAATGAATATGCGCTGGTGGTCGGGATCATCACCCTTAACGACGTGATGACGACTTTGATGGGCGATCTCGTCGGCCAGGGGCTGGAAGAGCAGATCGTCGCTCGCGATGAAAACTCGTGGCTGATCGATGGCGGTACGCCGATTGATGACGTGATGCGCGTGCTGGATATCGACGAGTTTCCGCAGTCCGGGAACTACGAGACCATCGGCGGCTTTATGATGTTTATGCTGCGTAAAATCCCCAAGCGCACCGACGCGGTGAAGTTCTCCGGCTATAAGTTCGAGGTCGTGGATATCGACAACTACCGTATCGACCAGCTGCTGGTGACCCGCATCGATAACAAGCCAACGGTGCTGGTGCCCAAGCAGTCGGAAGCGGCGGAAAGCCAGAACGCCTGAGCGTCATCTTTTCTCTCTCTTAAGGGCGGATGATCATCCGCCCTTTTTATTACCCGAATGTGAAGCGGCTCACGCCCCACTGCCGATAGCAGATTATTACTGCTCGATAGCGAAACGTTTATGACTCCCCAGTGCGCAAAAAGGTAACGTTGCTCGCGTCTACACGATCATATTCCTGAATAAAGGAAGCGAGGGTTACCATGATAACGTCGAATAAAAATTACTTTATCAGCTGTCTGTTTTTCCTGTTTTTCTTTATAGGCTGGGGATGCTGCTACCCCTATTTATCACTGTGGTTAACGGAAACCATCGGTATTAACTACACGGACGTCGGTCTGGTTTATTCTTTCACCGCCATTGTGGCCGTCTGCGTTCAGCCATTATTCGGTTTTATATCGGATAAGCTGGTGTATCGTAAGAATTTGATGTGGATGCTGGCGATCATTATCACCTTATTCGCCCCATACTGGATCTATGTCTTCGCGCCTCTGTTAAAAATAAATGTGTTCCTCGGCGCACTGGCTGGCGGCCTCTATATTGGCATGGCCTACGGCGCAGGCTGCGGGATTTGCGAAGCCTACATCGATAAGGTCAGCCGCGCCTCCGGCTTCGAATTTGGTCGGGCGAGGATGTTCGGCGGCATCGGCGCCGCGATCGGCACCTTTGCGGCAGGAAAGCTCTACGGCATCGATCAGAACATGATTTTCTGGCTGGCCAGCGCGGCAGGTGTCTGCCTGCTGGTGATTGTCTGGAAAATGCAGATCAGCACCCATCAGCAGCAGGGGCTACTGTCTGGCAAAACGTCTCCGGTCACCCTCCGCGATGCCGCCTCGCTGCTGAAAATTAAAAAATTCTGGTTCTTCGCGCTCTATGTGATTGGCGTGGGCGCGGTCTATGAAACCTATGACCAGCAGTTCGCTATCTACTACAGCCACTTCTTTGAGAGTAAAGCCCGGGGCGCAGAAGTCTTCGGTTATTTAACGACAGGGCAGATTTTCCTTGATGCCGTCGTCATGTTCTTTGCGCCGTGGTTTGTGAATAAAATCGGCCCCAAAAATGCGCTGTTATACTGCGGGCTGATTATGAGCTTGCGCATTATCGGTTCCGCGTGGGCTATTGGCCCGATATCCATCAGCCTGATTAAACTTCTCCATGGATTCGAAAGCTCGGTGTTACTCGTCGCGGCGCTTAAATATATTACCGCTAACTTTAACCCCCTGCTTTCTGCGACGGTTTACTTAATTGGTTTTCAGTTTTCAAAAAGCTTTAGCTCTATTTTCCTCTCCACCGGCATCGGCCATATGTACCAGAGAATGGGCTTTACCAGCAGCTATATCGTGCTGGGAAGTATCGCCCTGTGCTTCACGCTCATTTCGTTTATCACGCTGGATAAAGCGCGCGTGTTCTCTTCACAACCTGTGCCCGCGAATTAATGTCAGGAGGTAGTCTGCATGTCTCAGTTATTTTATGGCGTGGCGTATTACGATGAATATATGTCGGAAGATCGGCTGGCCAAGGATATTGCCTTAATGCGCGAAACCGGCATTAACGTAGTGCGTATCGCCGAGTCCACATGGAGTACGCTGGAGCCGAAAGAGGGCCAGTACAATTTCTACCATATCGACCGGGTGCTGGCGGCGATGCATGAGGCCGGCATCGCGGTCATCGTCGGGACGCCGACCTACGCAGTCCCGGCCTGGCTGGCGGCGAAACATCCCGATATTCTGGTCACCACCGTCACAGGGCAGCAAAAGTATGGCCCACGGCAGATCATGGATATCGTCAACCCGACCTTTCGCCGCTATGCCGAAAAAATTATCCGCACGCTGATGGTCCATGTGCAGCACCATCCGGCAATTATCGGCTGGCAACTGGATAACGAAACCAAGCATTACGACAATATCGGCCGCTATATGCAGGAGGGCTTTGTGCGCAGCCTGCAGGAGAAATATCCTGACCTCCGGCAGCTGAATCACGATTTCGGTCTGGATTACTGGAGCAACCGCATTGACCGCTGGCAGGATTTTCCGCCGGTGGAAAATACCATCAACGCCAGCCTCGCCTGCGCCTTTTTCCATTATCAGCGCCAGCAGGTCACCGAGTATCTGGCCTGGCAGGCGGAGATCGTGCGCGAGTACGCCCAGCCGCACCAGTTCGTCACCCACAACTTCGATTTTGAATGGCGCGGTTACTCTTACGGCGTGCAGCCGCGGGTCGACCATTTTGCGGCAGCGCAGGCACTGGATATCGCCGGTGTTGATATCTATCACCCGAGCCAGGCGCACCTGACCGGGCGGGAAATCGCCTTCGGCGGCGCCATCACCCGCTCGCTTAAGCCGGGCCAGAACTACTTCGTGCTGGAAACGCAGGCGCAGGGTTTCGCCCAGTGGACTCCCTTCCCGGGCCAGCTGCGCCTGCAGGCGTTCAGCCATATCGCCTCCGGCGCCGCCATGGTCTCCTACTGGCATTGGCATTCGATTCATAACGCCTTCGAAACCTACTGGAAGGGGCTGCTCAGCCACGACTTCTCGCGTAATCCGACCTGGCAGGAGGCCACCACTATCGGGGCTGACTTTGCCCGCCTGTCGCCGCAGCTGGCGGAGCTGAAGGCCGAAAACGACGTTGCGCTGCTGATAAGCAATGAGGCAATGGACGCCCTTAACCAGTTCCGCCCCGGCGACGCCGAGGGCAATATTTATAACGATATTTTCCGCCGCTTCCACGATGCGCTGTATGACCACAATATCAGCCTCGATATCATCCACGACGTCAACGAGGAGACCTCTCGCTACCGGGTGCTGATCGTTCCCGGCCTGTACGCTGCCGATGATAGCCTGCTGGCGCGTATCAACCACTATATCGCCGAGGGCGGCAGAGCGCTTATCGGCTTTAAATCGGGCTTTAGCGATGAAAACGTCAAAGTGCGCCGCAGCGCGCAGCCTGGGATCCTGCGGCAGAGCTGCGGCGTCAGCTACAGCCAGTTCACCCTGCCGGAAGGGACAACGGTAAGCTCATGCTGCGCGGATATTGATTGCCGCAACGACAATCAGGCTGAGCTGTGGATGGAGCTGCTGACGCCCGATGCCGGGACCCGCACTCTGCTGCGCTATCAGCATCCGGCATGGGGCGAGTACGCGGCCGCCACCGAAGCGGATTATGGCCGGGGACGAGCGATGTACGTTGGCTTCCTGCCGCAGAAGCGATTGATTAGCCAGCTGTTTGATGTACTCACTGCCGATCTCGCATTGCGCTCGCGCACTTCCGCCTATCGCTACCCATTAGTGGTCAAAAAGATGCGTAATCGTGCCGGGAAAACCATCCACTTCCTGTTCAATTACTCTGGCGAGACGCTCGATTTCGGTAGCGAAACGGCGGGGAACGACCTGCTGAGCGGGGAAACAGTGCGCTGCGGCCAGCCGTTGCGCCTCAGGGCATGGGAATTTACTATCATCGAAAGGTAATGACGCTGCGACGCTCAGGTGGGGGAGAGAATGGAACTTGATATCAATGAGCTACTTAATTTCTCGCCATTGATGAAAACCTTTACCTTCAATGCCTGGGTTGTCGCGGGCTTCACGCCGATAACCCGCGGCTCCAAACTGGACTACTACATTAATCGTCCGCAGGGGATGAAAGGTTACATCATCAATCTGACCCTGCGTGGCCAGGCGCGGGCGAAAGCGGGCGATGGCTTTCTTCTTTGTCGGGAAAACGATCTGCTGCTGTTTCCCCCCGGCGTGCCTCATCATTACGGCAGAGACGAACACAGCGAGTATTGGGACCATCTCTGGATCTACTTTATTCCCCGCCCCTACTGGATAGACTGGCTAAAATGGGACCAAACCACGCACGGCATCGGCAAAACGACCGTTGCTGACCCCGACCAGCTCCAGCACCTGCGCGATCTGTTCCATGAAGTGATACGCCACCACTCGGCCTCCGCGCCGCTGTCGGAAGCGCTGGCGATGAACGCCCTGGAAAGGTTGATCCTCCGCTGTTTTCAGCAACAGCCCATCAGCAACCGCCACGCCCACGATCCGCGAATTAACGCCGTCTGCGACTACCTTAACGCCCATATCGCGCAAGAGGTAAAAATCGAGACCCTGGCGGCGATGGTATTTATCTCTCCTTCACGTCTGGCGCACCTTTTCAAAAATGAGCTGGGGCAGACGGTTTACGCCTGGCGGGAAGCTCAGCGCATCAACCGCGCCAGGTGGCTCATTCAGAGCACCACACTCCCGCTTAACAAGATTGCCTTATCGGTGGGTTACAGCGATCCGGTCTATTTCACCCGCTTGTTTCGTAAACACAACGGCATTCCACCGGGGGAGTATCGCAAACGCTATGCGGAGATGAAGGGCTGAAAACATCAACGGCCCCCATCGGGAGCCGTCTTTTACCTACTACGTACTGCTACGTGTCAGGTTATGCCATCTCAGTTTGCAGACGCAACACCTGACGATTGACTTCGGACATCACTGACAGATGCAGCTTGTCCTTGACCTTCGGGATAAGGATTTTGCCCTTATCAAATTCAAATGCGCCAACGTCCTTGATGTACAACCGTCCACGAAACAGGATCTTCACGTACTTCGCCACTTGCAGCGGATTGTAGCGTTGGAAAATTTTCATTCTTCTCTCCTGCCAGGGTTACGCTCCTGTGGTGCCACAGTTAGCCCACGTATCGGGAGCGCAAATTTTAATGCCCTAAAACTATAGTCCACAATCTCAGAGGGACCCAGTGTGTATAAGTTTATTTACCGTTTGATGACAATAATTCAGAATTTTCGTTTCGGACATACGATGAAGTAAGTATAAGTCGCCGTTTTTCGACTAATTTGTGCGTCAACACGCAAACTGGCATCCTCATTGCGGGTAATCGTCGCCAATCGCACTTATCATTAAGCGAGACCAAGTGGTCGGATCACCTGCACAAAAATGATTAAGGATTCCGCATGACCCTACGTAGCATACTGGCCGCCTCGTTACTCCTCTTCCCGCTGCTGGCCTCAGCGCATAACTTTGTCGACGGCCAGCGCGTGGCGCCGGTCGGCGTCGCGGATCGGGGCGAACTTATTCTGGATAATGATAAGTTTAGCTATAAAAACTGGAATAGCTCGCAGCTGGTGGGAAAAGTGCGAGTCATCCAGCACATCGCTGGTCGCTCGTCAGCAAAAGAGAAAAATGCCAACCTGATCGAGGCGATTAAAGCGGCGAGCTTCCCACACGATCGCTATCAGACCACCACCATTGTCAATACCGACGATGCCATCCCGGGCACCGGCATGTTCGTGCGCAACAGTATCGAGAGTAATAAACAGCTCTTCCCGTGGTCGCAATTTATCGTCGACAGCAACGGGCTGGTGCGGAAAGCCTGGCAGCTGGACGAGAAGAGCTCCGCGATTGTGGTGCTGGATAAGAGCGGGCGCGTACAGTGGGCCAAAGACGGCGCGCTCACCCAGCAGGAGGTGCAGCAGGTGATCGACCTGCTGCGTAAGCTGCTTAATAAATAGAGACCCGGAAGCCGGGGTTGAGGAAGGATTCACGCGGCGTGTAGTCGAGGGTTTTCCCCTGCCAGTCGTGAACATGCGCCCCGGCGGCGACCGCGACCGCATGGCCGGCGGCGGTGTCCCAGGTGCTGGTCGGCCCGAAGCGCGGATAGAGCTGGGCCTGACCTTCCGCCACCAGGCAGAACTTCAGCGAGGAGCCGATAGAGGTGGTCTGGTGCTCGCCCAGCTGCTCAAGGTACTCCTGCAGCTCGGGATCGTTGCCATGGGAGCGGCTGATCACCACCAGCGGCGGACGGGCATCGCGGACCTGGATCTGCTTGCGCACGCCGCACTCTTCTTTCCAGGCTTTGCCTTTTTCCGCGCTGTACATCACCTTCATCACCGGCGCGTAGACCACGCCCAGCGTCGGCTTGCCGTTTTCAATCAGCGCGATATTGACGGTGAACTCGCCGTTACGCTTAATAAATTCTTTGGTGCCGTCCAGCGGGTCGACCAGCCAGTAGCGCTGCCAGTGCTGACGCACTTCCCAGGCCGGCGGGTCCTCTTCCGACAAAACAGGAATGGTGGCATCCAGCGCCTGCAGGCCGCTGACAATGACTTTATGCGCCGCGATATCCGCCGCCGTGACCGGAGAATCATCTTTCTTGCTGGCGACGTTGATCGGTTGGTTTCCATCGTAAACTTCCATGATGGCATCGCCCGCGTTCCGTGCAAGCTGACATACTTGTTCTAACATTCTCCACCTCGTCTGGTTACAGTGGCGTTAACTCGTTGTTTTATTTATATCGCATCACCGCAAGTTCCGCTATCTGTGATAACGATGGCGGTTTCGCTGCCCACTTTTCTGGCAAGATTCACATTTCTGTAAGCAACAGAATATAAATACATTTTCTTCTGTGCTATCGCTCATAAAAAAAGGACGCCTCTGATGATTAAGTTTAGCGCAACGCTCCTGGCCACGCTGATCGCCGCCAGCGTCAGCGCCGCAACGGTCGACCTGCGGATCATGGAAACCACCGATCTGCACAGCAATATGATGGACTTTGACTATTACAAAGATGCCGCCACGGAGAAATTCGGCCTGGTGCGTACCGCCACCCTGCTCGAACAGGCGCGGGCAGAAGCGAAAAACAGCGTACTGGTGGATAACGGGGATGTAATCCAGGGGAGCCCGCTGGGCGACTACATGGCCGCTAAGGGGCTGAAAGAGGGCGATGTTCATCCAGTGTATAAGGCGATGAACACCCTGAATTATGCCGTCGGCAACCTGGGCAACCATGAATTCAACTACGGCCTCGACTTCCTGCACAAAGCGCTGGCGGGGGCGAAATTCCCCTACGTGAACGCCAATATCATCGATGCCAAAACCGGCAAACCGCTGTTCACCCCCTACCTGATCCAGGACACCCCGGTTCAGGACAGCGACGGTCAATCCCATACCCTGCGCATCGGCTATATCGGCTTTGTGCCGCCGCAGATCATGACCTGGGATAAAGCCAATCTTAGCGGCAAAGTGACGGTCAACGACATTACCGAAACCGCGCGCAAATATATCCCGGAGATGCGGGCGAAAGGCGCTGACGTGGTCGTGGTGGTCGCGCACTCCGGCCTCTCCGCCGACCCGTATCAGGCGATGGCCGAGAACTCGGTCTACTACTTAAGCCAGCTGCCCGGCGTTGACGCCATCATGTTCGGCCACGCCCATGCGGTGTTCCCCGGCAAAGACTTCGCCAACATTAAAGGCGCGGATATCGCCAGAGGGACGCTGAACGGCGTGCCGGCGGTAATGCCGGGAATGTGGGGCGATCACCTCGGGGTGGTCGATCTGGTGCTGAACAACGACAGCGGAAAATGGCAGGTGACTCAGAGTAAAGCGGAAGCGCGGCCAATCTACGACGCGGTGGCGAAGAAATCGCTGGCGGCGGAAGACGGCAAGCTGGTGGCGGTGCTGAAAGCCGATCACGACGCCACTCGCGAGTTCGTCAGTCAGCCGATCGGCAAGTCCGCCGACAACATGTACAGCTATCTGGCGCTGGTGCAGGACGACCCGACGGTGCAGGTGGTCAACATGGCGCAAAAAGCCTACGTCGAACACTACATTCAGGGCGACCCGGATCTGGCGAAACTGCCGGTGCTCTCCGCCGCCGCGCCGTTTAAAGTCGGCGGGCGTAAAAACGATCCGGCGAGCTTCGTGGAAGTGGAAAAAGGCCAGCTCACCTTCCGCAACGCCGCCGACCTCTATCTCTACCCCAACACCCTGGTGGTGATGAAGGTCAGCGGGAAGGAGGTCAAGGAGTGGCTTGAGTGCTCCGCCGGGCAGTTTAACCAGATAGACCCGGCCAGCAGCAAGCCGCAGTCGCTGATCAACTGGGACGGCTTCCGCACCTATAACTTCGACGTGATTGACGGGGTGAACTACCAGATCGACGTTAGCCAGCCGGCCCGCTACGACGGCGAGTGCCAGATGATCCATCCGCAGGCAGAGCGCATCAAGGGCCTGACCTTCAATGGCAAACCGGTCGATCCGCAGGCCACTTTCCTGGTCGCCACCAATAACTATCGCGCTTACGGCGGTAAATTCGCCGGCACCGGCGAAAGCCATATCGCCTTTGCCTCACCGGATGAAAACCGTTCGGTGCTGGCGGCGTGGATTGGCGCGCAATCGAAGAAGGATGGCGCGATCCATCCGGCGGCGGATAACAACTGGCGCCTGGCGCCGATCCACAGTAAGACACCGCTGGATATTCGTTTTGAGACCTCGCCTGGCGACAAAGCCACGGCGTTTATCAAAGAGAAAGCCCAGTATCCGATGCGCCAGATGGCCGCCGATGATATCGGCTTCGCCATTTATCAGCTGGATTTGAGTCAGTAATGCCTGTTCC
This sequence comes from Klebsiella sp. JB_Kp004, assembly GCF_040065795.1. NCBI lineage: Bacteria > Pseudomonadati > Pseudomonadota > Gammaproteobacteria > Enterobacterales > Enterobacteriaceae > Klebsiella > Klebsiella sp. JB_Kp004. The sequence goes on from NZ_JBEAKW010000041.1 coordinate 28,412, forward strand.
CCGGTGGCGCTGCGCTTACCGGGGCTACAGGGAGTGATACATTTTCACTCCCCGTGGCTCGCCAGCACCGCGGGCAGATTAACCTCGATCCAGTCCGCCAGGGCGGCCACCTTATCGCTCACCTGCAGACCGAGCGGCGTCAGGCTATATTCAACGTGCGGCGGCACCACCGGATAAGAGACGCGGTCGATAAAACCATCCTGCTCCAGGGCCTGCAGCGACTGCGCCAGCATCTTTTCGCTGACCCCGCCCATTTTGCGCCGCAGATCGCTGAAGCGATGGGTCCCCTCGCGCAGCGCCACCAGAATCAACACGCCCCAGCGGCTGGTGACATGTTTAAGCACATCGCGCGACGGGCACTGTTCCGCAAACAGATTGCCGTTGCGCAGTTTATCGCTCAGCGTCGGTTCGGCCATTTTCATACTTACCTTTTTGTACGTACTTACTAAAAGTTAGTTAAGGTGTTAGCTTACCACAACTGCCAATAAACACGAAGGAGAAGCCCCATGATCGCCCTTACCGGTGCCACCGGCCAGCTTGGCCACTACGTTCTGCAAGACCTGCTTAAAACCGTTCCTGCCAGCCAGATTGTGGCGATTGTCCGCAACCCGGCCAAAGCCCAGGCGCTCAGCCAGCAGGGCGTCGTCGTCCGCCAGGCCGACTATAGCGACGAAGCGGCATTGACCGCCGCGCTGCAGGGTGTGAATAAACTGCTGTTAATCTCCTCCAGCGAAGTCGGCCAGCGTGCCGTACAGCACCGCAACGTCATCAACGCCGCCAAAGCCGCTGGGGTGACATTCATCGCCTATACCAGCCTGCTGCACGCCGACACTTCGCCGCTGGGCCTGGCCGCAGAGCATATTGAAACCGAGCAGATGCTGGCCGACTCTGGCATCGCTTACGCCCTGCTGCGCAATGGCTGGTATACCGAAAACTATCTGGCCAGCGCGCCGCCGGCGCTGGAGCACGGCGTGTTTATCGGCGCCGCCGGCGAAGGTAAAATTGCCTCCGCTACCCGCGCGGATTATGCCGCCGCGGCCGCCCGCGTTATCGCCGGTGAAGGCCATGCAGGGAAAGTTTACGAACTGGCGGGCGATAACGCCTGGACGCTGAGCGACCTGGCTGCCGAGCTGAGCACGCACAGCGGGAAAAACGTGGTCTATCAGAACCTCAGCGAAGCCGACTTCGCCGCCGCGCTGAAAAGCGTCGGCCTGCCGGCGGGTCTGGCGGATATGCTGGCGGACTCCGACGTCGGCGCCTCGAAAGGCGGGCTGTTTGACGACAGCCACACCCTGAGTACATTGATCGGCCGTCCGACCACTTCCCTTGCCGAAAGCGTGAAAGGCATGCTGTAACCGCCCCTCTCAGCTTTTGCGGTTGCGTCCCGGCGGTTCCTCTCTCATATTGAAGAGATCAACCGTCGGGAGGCAGGCATGCAGGGCGTACCACCCCAATTTAGTGATGAAAAAGATCGTGCGCGCTTTCGCCATCTCGAACAGCTGCCCGGGGTGGAGCTTTACCACGCCCATATCTCCCGCTACGCCTTTGAACCTCATACTCACGAAGCCTTCGGCATTGGCGTGATTGAGCAAGGCGCCGAGCGCTTTCGCTACCGTGGCAGCCAGCATATCGCCGCCGCGAACGCCATTGTTACCATGAATCCCGACGAGCTGCACACCGGCGAAGCGGAAACCGCCGACGGCTGGCGCTACAGGATGATTTATCTGGAGCCGGACCGTCTGGAGGCCATCACCGGGGTGCGCGACTGGTGGTTCAGCGAGGTGGTCCGCGAGGATCCCCTGCGGTCCCGGCGGATTGGCCAGCTAATATATGGCCTGTGGCACAGCGACGATGCGCTGGCCCAGCAGGGAATGCTGCTCGACCTCATCGACACCTTCCGCCCTCTGGCCCACCATGCCTCGGCGCAGGGCGAGACAGGACATCGCTTCGACCGCGTGCGCGACTACCTGCACGATAACTATATGCGCCCCATCACCCTCGACGAGCTGGCTCAGGTGGCGACGCTTAGCCCGTACCACTTTCAGCGCCAGTTTAAAGCCCACTATCATGTGACGCCCCATCAGATGTTGATGGCCATCCGCCTGTGGCGCGCCAAGGCGTTTCTCACCCACGGCATGCCCGCCGCCGAGGTGGCGATAGCCGTCGGCCTTACCGACCAGTCTCATCTGACCCGCGCCTTCACCCAGCGTTACGGCATTACGCCGGTACGCTATCAGAAGCAGGTCGCCAGGCGCTGATGCGCAATCTCATACAATATTCCCGCCCCCCCTCCTTCTACACTGCAGACAACCGTGATGACAATGGATGCAATGATGATTAGTGGTGTGTTGTACGCCCTGCTGGCGGGGCTGATGTGGGGATTAATCTTTGTCGGGCCTTTGCTGGTGCCCGAGTATCCGGCGATGCTCCAGTCGATGGGACGCTATCTGGCGCTGGGTCTGATCGCCCTGCCACTGGCATGGCTCGGGCGCGCGCGTTTGCGCCAGCTGAGCCGGAACGACTGGTGGACCGCGCTGGGTCTGACGATGATGGGAAATCTTATCTATTACGTCTGTCTGGCCAGCGCCATTCAGCGCACCGGGGCGCCGGTCTCCACCATGATTATCGGCACGCTGCCGGTGGTATTGCCGGTCTTCGCCAATCTGCTCTACAGCCAGCGCGACGGAAAGCTGCCGTGGCGGCGCCTGTTTCCGGCGCTGGTCTGCATCGCCATCGGCCTGATCTGCGTTAACGTCGCGGAACTGCGCCAGGGGTTGCCTGATTTTAGTCCGTGGCGCTACGGCTCCGGCATTGCGCTGGCGCTGGGGTCGGTGGTCTGCTGGGCCTGGTATGCGCTGCGCAACGCCCGCTGGCTGCGGGAGAATCCGCATCAACCGCCGATGATGTGGGCTACTGCTCAGGCGCTGGTGACGCTTCCGGTTTCGCTGGCCGGTTATCTCGCCGCCTGCGCCTGGCTGCACGGTCAGCAGGCCGGGTTCCCCCTGCCCTTCGGCCCGCGCCCGGCGGTGTTCATTACGCTGATGCTGGCCATCGCGGTGCTCTGCTCATGGGTCGGCGCGCTGTGCTGGAATATTGCCAGTCAACGGCTGCCGACGGTGATCCTCGGGCCGCTTATCGTTTTCGAAACCCTGGCCGGGCTACTGTATACCTTTCTGTTGCGGCAAAGTTTACCACCGCTGCTGACCCTGAGCGGTATCCTGCTGCTGGTGCTCGGCGTGGTCTCCGCCGTACGCGCCAGGCCGGACAAACCGACGTTGCAACCGCTGACGCACGAAAAAAAGTAGCCGGGCCCTCTTAAGGGGTATTCCCTCGCCATAAAGATGCATTTAAAATGCACCTTATATTCCTGATGACGAGGTAACTGCTATGGCTTTCCGTGACCAACCTTTAGGCGAGCTGGCGCTCACCATCCCCCGCGCCTCCGCCCTGTTCCGTCAATACGATATGGACTACTGCTGCGGCGGCAAACAGACGCTGGCGCGCGCCGCATCGCGTAAAGCGCTGGATGTCGCGGTGATCGAAGCCGAGCTGGCGAAACTGGCCGAGCAGCCCGTCACCCACGACTGGCGCGCGGCGCCTCTCGCGGAGATTATCGACCATATCATCGTTCGCTATCATGATCGGCACCGCGAACAGCTGCCGGAGCTGATCCTGCAGGCCACCAAGGTGGAACGGGTCCATGCCGATAAACCGAACGTGCCGAAAGGGCTGACGAAGTACCTGACCATGCTGCAGCAGGAGCTCTCCAGCCACATGATGAAAGAGGAGCAGATCCTGTTCCCGATGATCAAACAGGGGATGGGCGCCCAGGCCGGGGGCCCCATCAGCGTGATGGAAAGCGAGCATGACGAAGCGGGTGAACTGCTGGAGGTGATCAAACATATCACCCATAACGTGACGCCGCCGCCGGAAGCGTGCACCACCTGGAAAGCGATGTATAACGGTATCAACGAGATGATTGACGATCTGATGGAGCACATCAGCCTGGAAAATAACGTGCTGTTCCCGCGTGCCCTCGCAGGAGAATAACGAAAAAGGCGCCCGCAGGCGCCCTCGACATTGTCCGTCTTATTTGGCCACTCCGGGTGGCCTTTTTTATGACGGTCCGTTGCAAGCAACGTTAAAATGTTCTTTTATTTCGCCAGACGTTTTTTGCCGGCAAACAGCCAGCCCGCACCCAGCAGAACGAACCACAGCGGGGTGACCATCAGCGCTTCACGGGTGTCATCTTCGAGGGTCAACAGCACCAGTACGAAGACGAAGAAGGCCATGCACACCCAGCACATTAATTTGCCCAGCGGCATCTTATATTTGGACTTCTCGTGCAGCTGCGGACGCTGTTTACGGTAGACCAGATAAGAGCAAAGGATAATGGTCCAGACGAACATGAACAGGATCGCCGACACCGTGGTGATCATGGTGAACGCGGCGATCACGCTCGGGTTGACCATCAGCATCACCACACCGCCCAGCAGGCACATGCAGGAGAAGGTTAAGCCCTTCGCCGGCACCGCACGCTTCGACAGCTTGGCGAACATCTTCGGCGCCTGACCATCCTGCGCCAGACCGAACAGCATACGGCTGGTGGAGAAGACGCCGCTGTTGGCCGATGAGGCTGCGGAAGTCAGCACCACGAAGTTAATCAGGCTCGCCGCCGCCGGCAGACCAACCAGCACGAACAGCTCAACGAACGGGCTCTTGCTCGGCACCACGGAGCTCCACGGCGTCACCGACATAATCACAATCAGCGCGAAGACGTAGAACATAATGATACGCAGCGGGATGGAGTTAATCGCTCGCGGCAGGGATTTTTCCGGGTCTTTGGTTTCAGCCGCGGTGGTACCGACCAGCTCAATCCCCACGAAGGCGAATACCGCAATCTGGAAGCCGGCGAAGAAGCCGCTCAGCCCTTTCGGGAACCAGCCGCCGTCATTCCACAGATGGGCGAAAGAGGCTTCGACGCCGGTCGGCGATTTGAAATGCATCATGACCATCACCAGGCCGACCACGATCAGTGCCACGATGGCGACGATTTTGATCATCGCGAACCAGAACTCCATTTCGCCAAACATTTTAACGGTGGCGAGGTTCAGGCCCAGCAGCAGCAGGATCACCGCCAGCGACGCGACCCAGTCGGAGAGTCCGGGAAACCAGAACTGCGCGTAGGCGGTGATCGCCACTACGTCCGCCATTCCGGTGACGACCCAACAGAACCAATAGGTCCAGCCGGTAAAGTAGCCCGCCCACGGCCCCAGCAGATCGGCCGCAAAATCGCTGAAGGATTTATATTCGAGGTTCGACAGCAGTAATTCGCCCATGGCTCGCATAACGAAAAACAGCATAAAACCGATAATCATATAAACAAAAATAATGGATGGCCCGGCAAGGCTGATGGTTTTGCCAGAACCCATAAATAATCCAGTGCCGATCGCCCCGCCAATTGCAATCAGCTGAATATGTCGGTTTGTGAGATTTCGCCGTAGCGATTGTTCAGTCGGCTCCTGCTCGACAGCAGCGACTTTAACCTGATCTACCATGTGATTTCTTCCTGTTGTACCTGTCTGTGTTGTTCAGGCTCTGATGGCCTGTCGTCTGTCATTAACCCCAGCAAGGGCTAGTCGATATTAGGTAAGAATCGGAGGGATGAATACTATGATTTAGATATAATGTTAATTTTATGTTTAAAGTGAGTGTTATATCACTCATCTAACGCGAAATAGCTCACAAAAATACACCCATACGCGATGAATGCAAAACATAATTCCAATTAATTTTTAACTTAAGGATTTTACGCTATTTTTGTGGCTTCCCCCGCCGCCGGGGAAGAGGAAGCCTCTGCTGTTTAGATAATATCCAGCAGTTCAACTTCGAAGATCAGAGTGCTGAACGGAGGGATCGACGCGCCAGCGCCGCGCTCGCCGTAGGCCAGGTTGTGCGGGATGGTCAGTTCCCATTTGGAACCTACCGGCATCAGGGTCAGCGCTTCAATCCAGCCGCCGATTACGCCGGTCACCGGGAACTCTGCCGGTTCGCCGCGGGCGACGGAGCTGTCGAAGACGGTGCCGTCGATCAGTTTACCGGTGTAGTGCACGCGTACGCGGTCGGTACGGGCCGGGATCGGGCCTTCGCCCTGGGTCAGCACGCGGAACTGCAGACCGGACTCGGTGCTGTTCACACCCTCTTTCTCGCGGTTTTCATCAAGGTATTTCTGGCCGTCAGCGGCCATCGCCTGGAAACGCTCGCGACGCACGGCGTCGGCGCGCTCGTGGATTTCACGCAGCGCACGGTGGACGGCTTCTACCGGCACCTGCGGCTGGTTACCTTCCAGCGCATCGGCGATACCCGCCACCAACGCTTCCGGCAGCAGCCCCTGCAGGCCGGATTCGCTCAGCTGTTGTCCAACCTGCAAGCCGATACCGTAACTTGCCTGCGCTTCGATAGTGTCAAAAGTTGGGGTTGCCATCTTTGTTCCTTTTTTGGGTGATAAACATCAAGAGAAAAGCGTCCGGAAGCATAACAGCCATAGCGAAATGGGTAAAACTTTGTCGGCGGATGATGACAAATCTCAGCGAAAAAGAAACAATAGGCGGCATCAGGTTAACTTCACTTTGTTCCGGTCATCAGGACGTTAGCCATCTATACTCATAGGCAGGATAAAAATATGCGGAGCAGGAGGAAAGCCATGCCCGGGCGCTTTGAACTGACATCTACCCTGGCGAAAATCTGGCACGCCCCGGATCATTTTCGCCTCCTGGACCCACTGCCCCCGATGCACCGCCGGGGAATTATCGCTGGCTTCCTGTTGGTGATTATCGGCATTCTGCTTCCCTCAGACGATAGCCAAAACCCGGCGTCCACCAGCCGTGAAGCAAACCTGAATCTGCAGTCGCAGTCCCAACCGCAAGCTGGCGGCAATCAGGCCGTTCCGCTGCCGCCGATCACCAATACGCCTACCGTGAGCGATGCCGACCAGATGGCGCCGGTCGCCCCGGAGCCGATTCAGGATGAGCAGCCGGATCAGGCGCAGACGCAGCAGCCCGCCGCCTCCCAGCCCTATCAATCCTCATCGCAGCAGTCCGCGCCGGGTATTGAACAGCAATGGCGGACCTATCGCATCGAGTCAGGCAAAACCCTGGCCCAGCTGTTCCGCGATCATGGGCTGCCGGCCACCGACGTTTACGCCATGGCGCAGGTTGAAGGCGCAGGTAAACCATTAAGCACGTTGCAGAGCGGACAGACGGTGCAGATTCGGCAGAACGCCAACGGCGTGGTCACCGGGCTCACTATTGATACCGGCAACGGACAGCAGGTGCTGTTTACCCGCCAGTCGAACGGCAGCTTTGTGCGTGCGCGCTAGCAGCGAAGACGACAGCGAGCGTTACGCCGCCGCAAAATGAAGGGCGCTAAAAAGCAAAACGCCGGCACAAGGCCGGCGATTTGTTGTTACCAGAACGTCAGAGGCCGATTACTCAGCAACCACGTTGATGATAACTTTAGCGAAAACTTCGCTGTGAACCTGGAAGTCCACTTCGTGCTCGCCAACGTTACGCAGAACGCCGTTCGGCAGGCGAACTTCGCTCTTAGCAACTTTAACGCCTGCTGCAGTGACAGCGTCAGCGATGTCGCGAGTACCGATGGAACCGAACAGTTTACCTTCGTCGCCAGCTTTAGACGCGATGGTTACGGATTCCAGGGCGTTGATCTGCGCAGCACGAGCTTCAGCAGCTGCCAGAACGTCAGCCAGTTTGGCTTCCAGTTCAGCGCGACGTGCTTCGAAGAATTCAACGTTTTTCTTGGTAGCAGGAACAGCTTTACCCTGCGGGACCAGGAAGTTACGAGCATAGCCCGCTTTAACGTTAACCTGATCACCCAGGCTACCCAGGTTTGCTACTTTATCAAGCAGAATAACTTGCATTACCTTATCCTCTCAAAGTCGTATTAATGGACCGTGACCGATTACTGATGACGATCAGTGTACGGCAGCAGGGACAGGTAGCGAGCGCGTTTGATAGCGCGAGCCAGCTGACGCTGGTATTTTGCACGGGTACCGGTGATACGGCTCGGGACAATCTTACCGCTTTCGGTGATGTAGTTTTTCAGCGTAGCGATATCTTTATAGTCGATCTCTTGAACGCCTTCCGCGGTGAAACGGCAGAACTTGCGACGACGGAAATAACGTGCCATATGGCTAGTCTCCAGAATCTATCAATTCAATCTGCTCGGCATGCAGAACCATTTTGCTCAAGCCGTTCTTTGCCTTATGGCAAGAGATGAACCCTCGAACGGTTACTGCGCTACCGACCGTTATACTGTGAGTAATGGCCTGGTTCTCGTGACCGCTAATAATAACGGGCATTTGACACCATGCCTGCCGGTGAAAACCGGCTTCCTCCTGCACTGAACGATGCTCAAGCACGAACTGGCAGTGAGGAATTCCTGACGGGCTGACCTTACGAAGTGGAGTCCTGCAAATAATGCCGGACAGCTCCAGACGGTTGGTCATCAGGATTACTCTTCAGAATCCCCAGCTTCAGAATCATCTGCGGTTTCGTTGGCGAAATCTTCGCGACGCTCACGGCGCTCGTCTTTCGCTTTAACCATCGGAGATGCTTCGGTAACAGCGTGCTTAGTACGCATTACCATGCTGCGGATAACGGCGTCGTTGAAGCGGAAGTTAGTTTCCAGCTCATCGATCGCTTCCTGCGGCGCTTCAACGTTCAGCAGAACGTAGTGAGCTTTGTGCAGTTTGTTGATCGGATAAGCCAGCTGACGGCGGCCCCAGTCTTCCAGACGGTGGATCGTACCTGCTGCTGCAGTGATTGCACCAGTGTAACGTTCGATCATGCCCGGAACCTGTTCGCTCTGGTCAGGATGGACCATAAAAACGATTTCGTAATGACGCATCGAATTGCTCCTTACGGATTATTCAGCCTCCTGTCTGGGTCAGCCGCGGCCCATGGAGGCAAGGAACGTGTTAAAGGGCGGCTGAAAAATTGACGCGTCATTCTAATGGCGGCCCCCCAGGAACACAAGCGCATTTGCACAAATAATTCGCACTAAGCGCCAAGTGGCGCTAAGTGGGTGATTTAAAATTAACCAGCAAAGGAAGCGGCATTTTTTTGAACAACTGCATCAGAAAAGGTCGCGATACGCCGTTCAATCAGCGATTACACTTAAATCAGAAACCCAATGACCACAGGAGAGCCCCGAGTCAGCGTCAGGACTGTCAGTCAGGAGCGTAGTATATGAAACTGAAAATCATCGCCATGATGGCTGCGCTTTTCTTCAGCGCCAACGCGTTGGCAGCTATCCAAATCACCGAACGACAGGCCCGCAACATGGACGATGTGCAGAGCCTCGGCGTTATCTATATCAATCACAATATGGCCACTGAGCACGAGGCCGAACAGGCCCTTAGCCAGTTGAGCGATGCGCAGGGGGCGAAATATTTTCAGCCCATCCTGATGCACGAACCAGAAACCAACGGCCCGCTTCGCGCCAGCGCGGTGATTTACCGCTAATGTCGGGCCCATTCTTCGCCTCTCCTCGCGAGGGCCCATTCTTCGCCTCTCCTCGCGAGGGGCGAAGCAAGGCCAGCGGCTAAACGCAATTGAGAATAATTTTATAAATCAACTTATCAGCGTCATCGCAACCTGATTTAATCAGCCACTCGCCATTTGATATTCAGGAGTGATTGATGGTTCCGCGTTTCGCCACCTTAGGCCGCATCCCCAAAGGCGTTTGGGTGCTCGGCGGCGTCAGCCTGCTGATGGATGTGTCGTCCGAGATGATCCACAGTCTCTTACCGCTGTTTATGGCCACCACCCTCGGCGCCAGCGTGATTATCATCGGTCTTATCGAGGGGCTGGCGGAAGCCACCGCCCTGATCCTGAAAATCTTCTCCGGCGCGATCAGCGACTACGTCGGTAAGCGCAAAGGGCTGGCGCTGCTGGGCTACGGCCTGGGCGCGCTCAGCAAGCCGCTGTTTGCCATCGCCCCGACCGCCGGCGTGGTGTTTAGCGCCCGCATGATCGACCGCGTAGGCAAAGGCATTCGCGGCGCGCCGCGCGACGCGCTGGTCGCCGACGTCACCCCACCGGAGATCCGCGGCGCCGCCTACGGGCTACGTCAGGCGCTGGATACCGTTGGCGCCTTTCTCGGCCCGCTGCTGGCGGTGCTGCTGATGTTTATCTGGGCCAACGATTTTCACGCTATATTCTGGGTGGCGGTTATTCCCGCCGTGCTCTCTATTCTCCTGCTGGGTTTTGGCCTGCAGGAGCCAAAATCCGCCATCGACCATCAACGCAGTAATCCGCTGAAGCGCGAAAATCTGCAAAAGCTCTCCGCCGCCTACTGGTGGGTGGTCGCCATCGGCAGCATCTTCACCCTCGCCCGCTTCAGCGAAGCCTTTCTGGTGCTGCGCGCCCAGCAGATGGAGATCCCGCTGTTTACCATTCCGCTGGTAATGGTGGCGATGAACCTGGTCTACAGCGTTACGGCCTACCCGTTCGGCAAGCTCTCTGACAGCATGAGCCACAGCAAACTGCTGCAGTGGGGACTGCTGGTGCTGATCCTCGCCGATATCGTGCTGGCCCTCAGCGCCCACTGGAGCACGCTGCTGGTCGGGGTCGCGCTGTGGGGAATTCATATGGGGATGACCCAGGGGCTGCTGGCGGCGATGGTCGCCCATACGGCGCCGCCGGCGCTACGCGGCACGGCGTTCGGTATGTTCAACCTGATGAGCGGCCTGGCGCTGTTGCTGGCCAGTACCGGCGCAGGCGTGCTGTGGGAAACCTTCGGCGCCGCTTCGACGTTTTACGCTGGCGCGATAATTTGCGTGGTCACGCTCATCGGCATGCGCGCTATGCCGTCGGCTTATCGTCAGGGCTAAAAACGGCTCCGGGGCCAGACCAGTTGCTTTACCGTGACGGTGAAAGCCCCGGAGCGCGTCGTTTACTTCTGCCCGTAGTAGGCGTTCGGCCCGTGTTTACGCAGAAAATGTTTTTCCATCAGCCAGCTGTCAATCGGCTGCAGCCGCGGATTAATGCCGCGGGCAATCCACGCCATGCGCGCCACCTCTTCCATCACCACCGCATTGTGCACCGCCTCGTGGGCGTCTTTCCCCCAGGAGAACGGCCCGTGCTGATAGACGACGATCCCCGGCGTATGCAACGGGTTTGCCTCGCCCAGCGTTTCGATAATCACCTTCCCGGTGTTCAGCTCGTAGCCCTCATCCACCTCCTGCGCGCTAAGCGCCCGGGTGCAAGGGATATCGCCGAAAAAGTAGTCCGCATGGGTGGTGCCGAGCGCCGGGATCGCCAGCCCCGCCTGCGCCCAGGCGGTAGCGTGCGTCGAATGGGTATGCACCACCCCGCCAAGGCCGGGATAACGGCGATAGAGCGCCAGATGGGTAGCGGTATCAGAGGAGGGACGTCAGCGTGATCCGCGTTTAAAGATGCTGCTGGAAAAAGGCGACCGTCGTGGCCAGCGCCTCCGGGGTGATGCGATGGCGGACGCCTTTCTGCCAGACGCAGGTCAGCCTGGCGGCAAGATCGCTCTGCCTGAGCGCCTGCTCAAGCCGGAAGGTCTCTGCCGGCGGCACCACATCGTCGGCATCGCCATGCCAGAGCAGCAGCGGCCGCCGGGCGAGCGACGCCAGCTGATGACTGACATCCCACTCGCTGAGGCTGTCGCCATCAAAGCCAGGCGAGGGAAACAGGGTTTGCGACAGCGAACGAAAATAGCCCGACCCCATCAGGCAGGCGACGCTGTTCAGCTCGGGATGATGCGTCATGATACCCAGGGCCGTCATTCCCCCCATCGACGCCCCCGCCACCGCCAGTCGCTCTCCTTCCAGCCAGCCTTCGGCGATAATCGCCTCGCGCAGCGCGGGAAACTCTCTGAAATTCTGCTGCAGGATCGGCCAGAAGCGCTGCATCCGCCCGGTCTCATCACCGTGATAGCGCGCGCCATGCTCCGGCGCGTCCGGCATAATCACCCGGAAACCCGCCTGGGCCAGCGCCACCGCAAAGTAGCTGTAAACCAGTTTTGACGAAGTAAAGCCATGATAAAAGACGATACAGGGCAGTGGCTTATCCAGACTCTCCTGCGGGCAGGCATGCAAAATTTCGCCACCGCCGAGGTTGCGCATTTCTAGTGCAATCATTTATCGTCTCCCTTCTCTATGGTGGTTAGGCGGCATGGGAAAATGCATTCACCAGGCAACCCCGTTTGCTACGATTCATAATGTTGAGAACCCGGTTACGCTTTCACAACATTTTCATTCGAAAATCGCGTCAGAGATAACAGTTCGGGAACATTCCCCGGAAATCCTGTTAAGGCTACCACTACACTATCACTATCAGGAAACGAGATATGGTTATGCGCAGGTTTTGTCCGTGGTTACTGGCTATCGTCCTCAGCGGGTGTAGCGCTCTGCAGGGAACGCCGGAAGCCCCGCCGCCCGCCACCGACCATCCGCAGGAGATCCAGCGCAACCAGACGGCTGGCCTGCAGAAAATGGCCACGGTGAGCGTACTGATGTACGGTTCGCCGATGGATGTCGAAGCGGCGCTGAAGGCCAAAGCAGAAGCGGCCAAAGCCGATTACTACGTCATCATCATGATCGATGACACCATGGTACCCGGCCAGTGGTATTCGCAGGCGATCCTCTATCGTCGATGACGAGGCGGCGTCTTTAAATCTGCTTTACACAGCTTTGCGTCCATTCACGTTCTCCTGTGCATAATAACGTTCGGCCAGCCACCTGGCAGGACGTTAGCAACGGACTGCCCTTGGGACTACGTGAAATGGAGCTGACGATGAAACGATCTTTTACCCTATCCAGCCTGCTGTTAACCACTGCGACGGCCAACACCTCCGCGCAGTCAGCCGAATTCGCCAGCGCGGATTGCGTCACCGGCCTGAATGAAATCGGTCTGATCTCCGTCGCTAATCTTTCCGGCAGTCAACAGGATGTGGAGCACGCCATTGCCCGCAAAGCGGACGAGCAAGGCGCCTCCTGGTATCGCATTATTCAGATGTACGAGGAACAACAGCCGGACAGCTGGCGCGTGCAGGCCATTCTCTACGCCTGAGGCGCCTGGCGCCCGCGCCCCATGGCCCGCAGCAGCAGGTCGTCGAGGGTCGGCGCGTCAAGACGTATGCCGCCGCGCGTGTCGAGCATCATCCGGCACCAGGCTTCGGCCAGCGGCGGCGAAGCGAAACGCAGCATCTGCGCCCCCGCCCCCAGACGATAGACCAGCCGGGCAATCTCTCTGCCCTGCTCTTCGGCGGGTCGTTTCAGCAATTGCTGCAGCTGACGCCATGCGCGGTCGAGATGGCGGTTCTGTCCTTTCACCTCCGCACACTCCGCGGCCAGCAGCTCCATCGCCGCCGGCTGCTTGCTCAGCACCCGCATCACATCGAGGCACATAATATTGCCGGAGCCTTCCCAGATGCTGTTGACCGGCATCTCGCGATACAACCGCGGCAGCTCACTCTCCTCGCAATAGCCGATCCCTCCCAGGACTTCCATCGCCTCAGCGACGAACGGGATGCCGGCCTTGCAGATGGCAAACTTGGCCGCAGGCGTAAACAGACGCGCCCAGGCGCTTTCCCGGGCATCATCCCGACGGTCCCAGGCCCGCGCCAGACGAAACAGGAACGCGATTTGTCCTTCAAGACGGAGCGCCATTTGCCCCAGCAGCTGGCGCATCATCGGTTGATCGACCAGATTTTTACCGAACGCCTGGCGCTGTAACGCATGATACAGCGCCACCGAGAAGGCCCGGCGCATCAGGGCATGGCTACCCAGCGCGCAGTCAAAGCGGGTCAGGCCGCCCATCCTGAGGATCTGCCGCACGCCGTCGCCCTCTTCGCCCACCAGCCAGCCGCAGGCGTCATAAAACTCCACTTCGCTACTGGCATTGGAGCGGTTACCGAGCTTCTCTTTTAAGCGCTCCAGCCGCACGCCGTTGCGCTGTCCGTCGGGCAGCAGGCGCGGCACAAAGAAGCACGACAGGCCCGCAGGCGCCTGGGCCAGCACCAGGTGGGCATCGCTCTGCGGCACCGAGAAGAACCATTTGTGTCCCACCAGCCGGTAAAACCCTTCCGCCGTTTTCTCCGCGCGGGTGGTATTGCTCAGCACATCGGAGCCCCCTTGCTTCTCGGTCATCCCCATGCCAATCAGCAGGCCGCGCTTCTGGCCGCCCGGCGCGAGGTGGGGATCGTAACGGTCGCTCAGCAGCGGCGACAGCCAGTCGCCAAAAGGCGCAGGCAGGGCGTGCTGCAGCAGAGGCGTCGCGGCGAAGGTCATGGTAATCGGGCACAGCGTTCCGGCCTCTACCTGGGCGTGGAGCAGAAAGCGAGCGGCGCGCGCGACAAACGCGCCTTCACGGGCCTCCTCCTGCCAGGCGAGATTATGCACCCGGTTCGCGCACAGCCCCTGCATCAGCAGGTGCCAGGCGGGGTGGAAGCGAACGTCGTCCAGTCGGGCGCCGGTGGCGTCATAGCGCAGCAGCTCCGGCGGGTTGCTGTTGGCCAGGCGTCCCAGCTCCAGCGATTCTGCGGTCCCCAGCTGCTGGCCAATGCTGGCGAGCAGATCGCCATCCCAGCCGGCGCCTTCACGGACCACCGCTTCACGCAGGGCGGTATCGGACAGGAACAGATTGCTGTTATTCAGCGGGGTCGGTTGATTAAAAACGGTGTGCGTTTGCCAGTGCATCGTGTCTCCCTCCATCAATGGCGATAACCATAAGTATGGTTATCCAGGGAGATACTCGCCCGCGAGAGCGGTCACAAAAAAGCCATCCCGGAGGATGGCTTTTCAGTTCCGTCAGCGGATCAGCTTAGCTGCGCTGGCGTACCGCCTCAAACAGGCAGATGCCAGTGGCCACCGAGACGTTCAGCGAGGAGACGCTGCCCGCCATCGGGATGCTGATCAGCTCATCACAGTGCTCGCGGGTCAGGCGGCGCATACCTTCGCCTTCCGCGCCCATCACCAGCGCCATCGGCCCGGTCATTTTGCTCTGGAACAGCGTATGGTCGGCTTCACCTGCGGTTCCGACGATCCAGACGTTCTCCTCCTGCAGCAGGCGCATGGTGCGCGCCAGGTTGGTGACGCGGATCAGCGGGACGTTCTCCGCCGCGCCGCAGGCCACTTTCTTCGCCGTCGCATTCAGCTGCGCGGAACGATCTTTCGGCACAATCACCGCGTGCACGCCGGCAGCATCGGCGCTGCGCAGGCAGGCGCCGAGGTTATGCGGATCGGTCACGCCGTCAAGGATCAACAGGAACGGCTGATCGAGCTGCGCCAGCAGATCCGGCAGATCGTTCTCCTGATACTGACGCCCCGGCTTCACACGGGCAATGATCCCCTGGTGTACCGCGCCTTCGCTCTTCTCATCGAGGAACTGGCGGTTGGCCAGCTGAATCACCACGCCCTGCGCTTCCAGCGCGTGGATCAGCGGCAGCAGGCGCTTATCCTCACGGCCTTTCAGAATATAAACTTCCTGAAAACGCTCAGGTGCGCGCTCCAGCAGTGCCTGCACCGCATGGATGCCGTAAATCATTTCACTCATTGATGTACTCGTTTTAGGTTCTGTTATCCGCCCTTCACCCCGTCCTGCGTCAGCAGACTTCAGAGTGAAGGGTGGTCAATCACTCGGCGCTCTTCTTCTTTGCCGCGCGCTTGGCTTTGGTCGCGGCGGCGATTTTCTGCGTTTTCGCCGACGGTTTTTTCGCTTTCTTCTCGCCTTTCGGCTTCGCTTTCGCCTGGTCTTTTTCTTTGCGGAACGCGCTGTCCGGCTCGAAGTTCACCTGCTTACCAACCTGACGACGACGGCCGCCCGGTTTGCCGGAGGTGCTCTTTTTCGCTTTCTCACGGGCGGTTTTGCCGACATTACGCGGCGCGCGCTCGCTGGAGATCAGGGTAAAGTCGATTTTACGCTCGTCCATGTTGACCGCTTCCACACGGACTTCCACGCGGTCGCCCAGGCGATAGGTCTGCCCGCCGGACTCGCCGATCAGACGCTGCCCCACCTGGTCGAAACGATAGTAGTCGTTATCGAGGGAGGAAACATGCACCAGGCCGTCGATAAACAGATCGTTGAGACGAACGAAGAAGCCAAAGCCGGTCACGCTGGCGATAACCCCGGAGAAGATATTGCCTACCTGATCCTGCATGAAGTCACACTTCAGCCAGTCGGAGACTTCGCGCGTCGCTTCATCGGCGCGACGTTCGGTCATCGAGCAGTGCTCGCCCAGCTGCAGCATATCTTCCATGCTGTAGTGCCAGCCGCCGGTATCCGTGCTATTGCTTTTATGCCCCTGCTCTTTGGCCAGCAGATATTTGATGGCGCGGTGCAGCGACAGATCCGGGTAACGACGGATCGGCGAGGTGAAGTGGGCATAGGATTGCAGCGCGAGGCCAAAGTGGCCGCGGTTTTCCGGATCGTAGACCGCCTGCTTCATCGACCGCAGGAGCATCGTCTGCAGCATTTCCGCATCCGGGCGATCGGCGATGGAGGTCAGCAGTTCGGCGTAATCGCGCGGCTCCGGCTTGTTGCCGCCCGGCAGTTCCAGACCCAGCTCCGCCAGCACGCTGCGGAACGCGGTAATCGCCTCGGTGCTCGGCTTATCGTGAATACGGAACAGCGCCGGCTCCTGCGCCTTCTCAACGAAGCGCGCAGCGGAGATGTTCGCCAGGATCATGCACTCTTCAATCAGCTTGTGCGCATCGTTACGCTGGGTCTGTTCGATACGCTCGATACGGCGCTCGGCGTTGAAGATGAATTTAGCTTCTTCACTTTCAAATGAGATACCGCCGCGCTCTTCGCGGGCGCCATCGAGCACCTTGTAGAGGTTATGCAGTTCTTCAATATGCTTCACCAGCGGCGCGTAGTGCTCACGCAGCTCCTGGTCGCCCTGCAGCATATGCCACACCTTGGTATAGGTCAGGCGAGCATGTGAACTCATCACCGCTTCATAGAATTTATAACCGGTCAGACGGCCTTTTGACGAAATCGTCATCTCGCACACCATGCACAGGCGATCGACCTGCGGGTTCAGCGAGCACAGACCGTTAGACAGCACTTCCGGCAGCATCGGCACCACCTGCGACGGGAAGTAGACCGAGGTTCCGCGGCTGCGCGCTTCAGCGTCCAGCGGCGTCCCCGGACGCACGTAGTAGCTGACGTCGGCAATGGCTACCCACAGGCGCCAGCCGCCGCCGCGTTTCTTCTCGCAGTACACCGCGTCATCGAAGTCGCGGGCATCTTCGCCGTCAATGGTGACCAGCGGCAGGGAGCGCAGATCGACGCGCCCGGCTTTCGCCTCTTCCGGCACCTGCTCTTTCAGGCCGGAAACCTGGTTTTCTACCGCCGGCGGCCAGACGTATGGAATTTCATGGGTGCGCAGCGCCATATCGACGGCCATGCCGGTACCCATGTTGTCGCCCAGCACTTCGACGATTTTCCCCACGGCTTTGGTGCGGCGGGTCGGGCGCTGGGTCAGCTCGACCACCACCACGTAGCCCATCCGCGCGCCCATGATCTCTTCCGGCGGGATCAGGATATCGAAGCTCAGGCGACTGTCGTCCGGGACGACGAAGCCGACGCCAGCGTCGGTAAAGTAGCGGCCAACAATCTGGCTGGTTTTCGGCACCAGGACGCGGACAATGCGCGCTTCGCGGCGGCCCTTGCGGTCCGCGCCCAGCGGTTGGGCCAGCACCTGGTCGCCATGAATACAGGTTTTCATCTGCTCTGACGACAGGTAGAGATCGTCTTTGCGCCCTTCAACGCGCAGGAAACCATAGCCATCACGGTGGCCGATAACGGTTCCTTTGAGGAGATCAAGGCGCTCCGGCAGCGCATAGCACTGACGGCGGGTGAAGACCAGCTGACCGTCGCGCTCCATCGCGCGCAGGCGGCGGCGCAGCGCTTCGGTTTGCTCTTCGCCCTCAATATTTAACTCGATGGCCAGCTCATCGCGGCTGGCAGGCTTTTCCCGTTTAGTTAAATGTTCGAGGATAAATTCCCGGCTCGGGATTGGGTTCGCGTACTTCTCAGCTTCGCGTTCCTGGAATGGATCTTGTGACATATCGGTTCCTCCGTTGTCATCTCCGGCAGAGTGGCGTCACTCCACCAGCAATAATTTATAAAGCGGTTGATTCTTCTCAACCAAATCAGCCAGCGTATAGTTATCCAGTTCCTTGAGAAAACTCTGCGCGGCTTCAGCTAGCGCCTGTTTCAAACGACAGGCTGGTGTAATGTGGCAAAACTCGCTGCTGCAGTTGACCAGCGATAAGGGTTCAAGGTCGCGCACCACGTCACCGACGCGGATCTGTCCTGCTGGTTTGCCGAGGCGAATGCCCCCGTTCTTCCCCCGCACGGCAGTTACGTAGCCCATGCGACTTAACTGATTGATTATTTTAACCATATGATTACGGGAGACGCCATAGACCTCGGTCACTTCCGAGATACTGGTCATCCGTCCTTCCGGCAGCGACGCCATATAAATCAGCGCCCGTAGTCCGTAATCGGTGAAACTCGTTAACTGCACATAAACCTCAGGGAAAAGAAAACAGGGTATGTCGAGCGACATCATTATTATTGATGATAAACCAGCCAGCGCTCAGGCCGCTAATTTATTTAAAATGGGGCGGGCGAACAGCAAAAACAAGGGCGCCCGAACGGCGCCCCTTGCGAGTGATTATGCGTCGAACGGGTCGCGCAGAATCATGGTCTCGGTACGGTCTGGACCGGTAGAGATGATATCAACCGGAACGCCGGTCAGCTCTTCAATACGCTGGATGTAGTTCAGCGCTGCCTGCGGCAGGCCGCTGCGCTCTTTCACGCCGAAGGTGGTTTCAGACCAGCCCGGCATGGTTTCGTAGATAGGCTCGATACCTTCCCAGTTGTCGGCTGCCAGCGGAGTGGTGGTCACTTCGCGGCCATCCGGCATACGGTAGCCAACGCAGATTTTCACTTCTTTCAGGCCGTCGAGGACGTCCAGTTTAGTCAGGCAGAAGCCGGACAGGGAGTTAATCTGCACCGCGCGACGAACCGCGACGGCGTCCAGCCAGCCGGTACGACGACGACGACCAGTGGTGGCGCCGAATTCGTTACCCTGCTTGCAGAGGAACTCGCCGGTTTCATCAAACAGCTCGGTCGGGAACGGACCCGCGCCTACGCGAGTCGAGTAAGCTTTGATGATACCCAGAACGTAATCCACATAACGCGGGCCCAGGCCGGAGCCGGTCGCCACGCCACCCGCGGTGGTGTTGGAAGAGGTTACGTACGGATAAGTACCATGGTCGATATCCAGCAGCGTGCCCTGCGCGCCTTCGAACATCACGAAATCGCCACGTTTACGCGCCTGATCCAGCAGGTCGGAAACGTCTACCACCATGCCGGTCAGGATGTCGGCAATCGCCATCACATCGTCCAGCACTTTCTGGTAGTCAACGGCTTCTGCTTTGTAGAAGTTCACCAGCTGGAAGTTGTGATATTCCATCACTTCTTTCAGTTTATCGGCGAAGGTTGCTTTATCGAACAGATCGCCAACGCGCAGACCGCGACGAGCGACTTTATCTTCGTAAGCCGGGCCGATGCCGCGACCGGTGGTGCCGATCGCCTTCGCGCCGCGCGCTTTTTCACGCGCCACGTCCAGCGCCACGTGATAGTCAAGGATAAGCGGGCAGGCTTCAGAGAGCAGCAGACGCTCGCGAACCGGGATACCACGGTCTTCCAGGCCCTTCATCTCTTTCATCAGCGCAGCCGGAGACAGCACGACGCCGTTACCGATGATGCTGGTGACGTTTTCACGCAGAATGCCTGATGGAATAAGATGGAGAACGGTTTTTTCACCGTTGATTACGAGAGTATGGCCGGCGTTGTGACCACCCTGGTAGCGCACAACATATTTAGCCCGTTCTGTCAGGAGATCGACGATCTTCCCTTTACCTTCGTCACCCCATTGGGTGCCCAGTACGACGACGTTGTTACCCATTTTTCAAAATCACCGTTTGCTTAAAAATGGATTCTACCATCGCTTTTTCAGAGTTACAGCACTTTTTGCATCCAAAATAAGGCAAATCCGACCACTTTTTGATCAGCCAATCGATTTCCTCAACATGTAGTAGATCACAATCCCGGCAACCACAAGTCCGCCGCCAAAGCGCCGCAATAAATTATCCGGGAGCTGGCTCAGGCTGGCGACCATCTTGCGCCAGGCGCGCGGATAAAGTAGCGGGCCAAGCCCTTCGAGTACTAAAACCAGCGCCAGCGCCAGCCAAATGGTGGAGTTCATCGTCAACCCTAATTGAAAAGTATCATCGCCGCCTTCGCAGGCGTCATCGGCCAGCACAGTGAATTCATTCACTCATTTCACATTGTCCCGTATTTCAGCTTCATTATGAACCAGCAAAGTGAAACATAATTCACAACTAATTGTATTGATGGATATTTTTTAAACTGTAACTATGCCGTCGCGTACTACAACCCGGTACGTCTACATAATCAGGAAGATTATCATGAGAGAATTAACCGCATTTGAAATCGAAAATGTGAGCGGCGCAGGTTGGTTACAGGATGGCCTGGCCTCCTTAGGTAGCAAGGTCGGCGCCGCCGTATGGACGATGGGCACCGATGCCCTGAGCATCAACCTGCCGCTGCTTGGCACCATTAATCTGGCCGATCTGGCGCCGGACCTGGGCAAAACCCTGGGCGAAAGCGTTGGCTCATCTATCGGCGGCACCATCGAGAGTACGCTGGCGAGCCTGCCGGTGATCGGCGGCCTGCTGAACAAGCTGCTCGGCAACTAATTCACGCCGTCGTAGCATAAAAAAAGGCGCCTGTCTCAGGCGCCTTTTTGCATTAACCACTGTAGGTTACTGTCATCTTCGACTTATTTACGCACCGAATCCGGTGAACGCATATAGCGGAAGAAATCGCTATCCGGGCTCAGGACCATGACATCCTGATTGCTCTGGAAGCTCTTCTCATAGGCGCGCAGGCTACGAATAAAGGAATAGAAGCCCGGATCCTGGCTGAACGCGTCGGCAAACAGTTTTGCCGATTCCGCATCGCCTTCACCACGCAGGATACGGCCCTGGCGCTCGGCTTCCGCCAGCGTCTTGGTGACTTCATAGTCCGCGGTCGCGCGCAGTTTTTCCGCCTCTTCCTGACCCTGTGAACGGTGGCGACGAGCAACCGCTTCACGCTCCGCGCGCATACGGTTGTAGATCGCTTCCGACACTTCCGCCGGCAGGTTGATCTGCTTGATACGCACGTCGACGACTTCAATACCCAGCGCCGCCATACTGTTCGGGTTGATCACCTGCACTTTGCCGTTGGTTTCAGCTTCCACGCGCTCTGCCGCTTTGGCAATCGCGTCGTCAGCTGCCGGCGTGCTAACCTCGTCTTCCGTACCGGCCGACCCTGAGTTCAGCGCATCACGCACTTCCAGCGTCAGACGGCCACGGGAGTCGGTGACGATGTCTTTCACATCCAGACGGCCGATTTCAGAACGCAGACGGTCAGAGAATTTACGCTTCAGCAGCACCTCTGCCTGGGAGACGTCGCCGCCGCCGGTGGCCAGGTAGTAACGGCTGAAGTCGCTGATGCGCCATTTAATATAGGAGTCGACGATCAGGTCTTTCTTCTCTTTGGTGACAAAACGGTCAGCCTGGTTATCCATGGTCTGAATACGCGCATCCAGCATTTTCACCGATTCGATAAACGGGATCTTGAAGTGCAGGCCTGGCGCATATACCAGCGGCTTATTTTCGTCGTCGCGCAGAACTTTACCGAAACGCAGCGTGATACCGCGCTCGCCCTCCTTCACGACAAAGACTGACATGTAAAGCACTACCAGCACGATGACAATGATCGCGATAACAGATTTACGCATCGTTATTCCCCCTGACGCTGGTAGTCGTTACGCTGCGCGTTAGCGCGGCGTTGGTCCATAATGCTACCCCCGGTTGAGCTCGAGGTTGATGAGGTGCTGGCGCTGCCAGTGCTGGATGCAGGCGGCAGACGCAGCAGATCGCTGGCGTCACTGCTATCGCTCTTTGCTGCCGGCGCAGCGGCGCCTTTCAGCATCTGGTCCAGCGGCAGAACCATCAGATTGCCGTTTTTGCTGTCATTAACCAGCACTTTACGGGTGTGGCTCAGCACTTTTTCCATCGTTTCGATGTACAGACGCTCGCGGGTAATCTCCGGCGCGGCTTTGTATTCCGGCAGGATCTTAGCAAAGCGAGCCACTTCACCCTGGGCTTCCAGGACGGTCTGGGTCTTATAGGCGCGTGCCTCTTCGAGGATACGCTGCGCCTGACCATTCGCGCGCGGCTGGACTTCGTTGGTGTAAGCCTCCGCTTCACGAATGTACTGCTGTTCGTTCTCACGCGCGGCAATGGCATCGTCAAACGCGGCTTTCACCTCTTCCGGCGGACGTGCCGTCTGGAAGTTGACGTCCAGCAGAGTGATGCCCATGTTGTACGGGCGAATCGTCTCTTCCAGCTCACGCTGAGTATCGCTACGGATCACGGTACGACCTTCGGTCAGAATGCGATCCATGGTGTATTTACCGATCACCCCGCGCAGCGCGCTGTCGGTGGCCTGACGCAGGCTGTCGTCCGCGCTGGTGACGCTAAACAGATAGCGCTCCGGATCGGTGACGCGGTACTGCACGTTCATCTCAACGCGCACCACGTTTTCGTCAGAGGTCAACATGACGCCGGACGCCGCCAGTTCACGTACCGACTCCACGTTTACTGCCTGCACGTTATCGATAAAGGTCGGCTTCCAGTTCAGGCCCGGCTCAACCAGATGGCTGAACTTACCAAAACGGGTGACCACGCCGCGTTCGGCTTCTTTAATAGTATAGAAACCGCTGGCCGCCCAGATAATCACTGCCGCCGCGGCAACGATGCCGACAATACGCCCGCCCATCGGTCCGCGAGGTCCCTGTGCGCTATTGCCGCCGCCCAGTCCGCCCTTGCCGCCGCCGAGCCCGCCAAGTTTTTTACTTAACTTGCGGAAGATATCATCCAGATCCGGCGGCCCCTGCTCGCGACCGCCTTTGTTGCCATTTCCCTCAGAGTTGCCGCCAGGTTTGCTGCTCCCCCACGGGTCGCGGTCCTGTCCGTTATTACCGGGCTGATTCCACGCCATGTATATGCTCCATATTTGTTTTTGATATCCCCACAGGGGTCAATATCTTCAGGCAAGCTGCAAGGTCAAACCACATAGTCAACAAGCGTTGGCTCTTGCTTACAGAGGCGCCGCCAGTCAACGATCGGCATGCGCACCTGCAGACTCACGCTGCCGTCATCCTCCATCCACTCTTTTTCTATCGCCTGAAGCTGATAGAAACGGCTTCTCAGTCGCCCTTCTTTCGGCGGTAAGCGCAGCGTATGCTGGGCCACTTCACCGGAAAGGCGCTCCGTTAACGCCTGAAAAAGCAGTGGTACGCCAACCCCGGTCTGAGCGGAAAGCCAGACCCGAATCGGTTTATTTTCATCGTCGCGATCGATGCGCGGTTCAAAATCGTCCAGCATGTCGATTTTGTTCATCACCAGCAGCGCCGGGATCTCATCGGCCTCAATTTCAGCGAGAACCGTATTTACCGCATCAATGTTTTCCTGCACGCGGACATCCGCCGCGTCAATCACATGCAGCAGCAGCGTCGCCTGACGCGTCTCCTGCAACGTCGCTTTAAACGCGGCCACCAGATCGTGCGGCAGGTGGCGAATAAAGCCGACGGTATCGGCCAGCACCGTTTCGCCGACGTCAGGGACGTCAATGCGGCGCAGCGTCGGGTCCAGGGTCGCGAACAGCTGGTTCGCGGCATAGACCTCGGCGGCGGTGATCTGGTTAAAGAGCGTTGATTTTCCGGCGTTGGTGTAGCCCACCAGCGACACGGTTGGAATATCGGCTTTCGCGCGCGACCGCCGCCCCTGCTCACGCTGTTTTTCGACTTTTTCCAGCCGCGACAGGATCTGCATGATGCGGTTACGCAATAAACGACGGTCAGTTTCGAGCTGGGTTTCACCCGGGCCACGCAAACCGATCCCGCCCTTTTGTCTTTCAAGGTGGGTCCAGCCGCGGACAAGGCGGGTCGCCATATGGCGCAGCTGCGCCAGCTCGACCTGCAGTTTCCCTTCATGGGTGCGCGCGCGCTGAGCGAAAATATCTAAAATAAGACCGGTACGATCGATAACCCGGCATTCGCACAGGCGTTCCAGGTTGCGTTCTTGCGCCGGACTCAGGGCATGATCGAAGAGCACGACCGAAGCGCCGGTCGCTTTAACGGCTTCCGCAATTTCGACTGCCTTACCTTCACCAACAAAGTACTTCGGGTGCGGTGCTTTACGGCTACCGGTAATCACCTGCATTGCTTCGACACCGGCGGAAGAGGCCAGAGTTTCAAACTCCTGGAGGTCTTCCATATCTTTGTCTTGCGAAAAATAGATGTGTACCAGTACCGCCTGCTCACCGGCGTCATAACGGTCAAACAAGCGTAAACCCCTTATAAAATACCAGCGGGGAACGCAGAAAACCTGGCTCCCCGGCGTGGAAAAACAGCACTAGCCTTATTCGGCGTCGTCGCTGTCTTGTTGTGGCGCAGAAGAGCCCTGCGCGCTACCACCGTGGTGATAGTTACTGGAACCGCCGCCAGCATTGTTGCTGTGGTGAGACACCGGGCGAGACGGGACAACAGTAGAAATTGCGTGCTTATAGACCATCTGGCTGACCGTGTTCTTCAACAGGATCACGAACTGATCGAAAGACTCAATTTGCCCTTGCAGCTTGATACCATTCACCAAATAAATAGAAACCGGAACGCGTTCCCGACGCAAAGCGTTCAGGAACGGATCTTGTAAAGATTGCCCCTTAGCCATTCTCTCTTTTCCTTATATGTATGCTTGTTTTGTACTCAGAACCTTACGATTCTCAAAAAAAATTACGCACGATACCGTTTAATTGTACACGTTCAGTTCTGGCTCGCACCAACAACCTGTAATACTTTGTTGAGCGCTTGTTCAGGTTGTTCACTGTCTAACCAGTGCACACCTTCCCAACCGCGCAGCCAGGTGACCTGACGTTTGGCTAACTGTCTCGTGGCGCAAACACCTCGATAAACCATCTCATCATATGGGATCTCGCCATTGAGATATGACCACATCTGGCGGTATCCGACACAACGGATGGAAGGCATATCCGTATGCAAATCTCCGCGGGCAAAAAGCGCCCGTACTTCTGCTTCAAAACCTGAAGCTAACATCTGATGAAAACGCTGTTCTATGCGTTGATGGAGCAGTTCACGGCTCGCCGGGGCGATGGCGAACTGATGCACCTGATATGGCAGAGCGTCTCCTGACGTTTGCGTCAGTTCCGTTAAAGTTTTACCCGAAATGAAAAAAACTTCCAGTGCCCGGGAAAGCCTTTGCGGATCATTTGGATGAATACGCGCAGCCGCCACGGGATCGATCTCCTGTAACTGCTGATGTAACGCGTTCCACCCCTGCTCTGCGGCCTGTTGCTCAATCCGCGCTCTGACCTCTGGGTCAGCGGACGGTAAGGGCGACAATCCTTCCAGCAACGCTTTGAAATACAACATCGTCCCGCCGACTAACAGCGGAATTCGCCCGGCGGCGACAATTTCCGCCATCGCCGCCAGCGCATCGCGGCGAAAATCCGCCGCGGAATAGGCCTCTGCAGGATCCAAAATATCCAGCAGCCGGTGCGGCGCGGCGCTCAGCTCTGCGGCATCCGGTTTGGCGGTGCCAATATCCATTCCCCGATAAATGAGGGCGGAATCAACACTAATCAACTCTACTGGCAAAACTTTACGTAAGGCTATCGCCAGCGCGGTTTTGCCGGAGGCCGTCGGGCCCATTAAAAAAATTGCCTTGGGCAGGCTCGCCTCGGTTACATCATTCATCTTTCAGGGCATTCATCGCCGAATGGAGATCTACAGGTTGTAACAGGCCACCCGGCGGCGTTCTCACCAGCTGCGGGCAAAGACGCTCAACGTCCGCCAGCAGCGCAATCGCCTGCGCCATATTCCATGACGTCTGTTCGCTCGTCAGATTACGCGCCATCCATTGGGCGATATTGCCGACGTCGAATGCGTTTTGCTGCGCCAGGTAGCCTATCAGTTCAGGAATCAAGATTTGTAAATTTTGTTGTCTTAAGGGTAAAGGGACCGCGCGCACCGTCACGTGCAGGGGATCGGTATGCATATCGATCCCCAGCTGCGTCAGCGCCGGCTGCGCGGCGGCCAGCGCCTGTTTTTCCCCTTCCGTCACTTTTAACCGCAGGGGGATCAGCAGCGGCTGGGCACAGACGGCCTCTGCTCCCGGGGTTAACTGCGCCTGGCGCAGCCAGCGCTCGGCAACGGTCAACGACAGCAGCGCCAGGCCGCCCTCGCGCTCCAGCAGCGCGCAGTCGCGGCTCACAATCGTCAGTACTCTGCCAAAGCTCTGGCTGTGACCGGCCAGTTCCGCCGCGCCCGGAGTCTGTAATGCGGGCTTTGGCGCCGTTGGCGTGTCGAGCAACTGACGATAAAGCGCCCCTTGCTGCTTCTGGTAACCCGGCTGCGCGTGCGGCCAGCTCGCGCCGCCCGGCCTGCCGCTGGAGGCCGCAGGCTCACGCGATGGGGTGATGCTGAAACGGGTTGCCGGTTCACGCGCTTCCGACGGCCGCGCAAACTGGTTGCCGCCCGCCGCGATCCGGTTCTCCGGCATCGCACGGGGCGCCGGCGGGTCGTCTTTTTCCGCCAGCGGCGCGTCAAGTTGCTGCTGCAGCACGCTCAGTACGCCCTGGTAGATAAAGTCATGCACCAGGCGCGACTGATGGAAACGCACCTCATGCTTAGCCGGGTGGACGTTCACATCCACCTGATGGGGATCGATCTCCAGATACAGCACAAACGCCGGCTGCTGATCGGCCCCCAGTTTGTCTTCACAGGCCTGGCGGATAGCGTGGTTGATCAGCCGGTCGCGCATCATCCGCCCGTTAACATAGCAATACTGAATTTCCGCCAGCGCAGGGGTGGTATGCAGCGGATCGGCGACCCAGCCGCGCAGGGTCAGATCGCCATGCTGCCACTCAATCGCCAGGGCATGTTCAAGAAAGGCGGCGCCACAGATGGTTCCCAGCCGCCGCTCCCGCTGGCCATCCTGAGCGACTGCCCGATACTGGCGCATCACCTTGCCGTTATGGCTGAGGTTGATGGTGACGTCGAAGCGCGCCAGCGCAATGCGGCGGACCACCTCGTCAATGTGGCCGAACTCGGTCTTTTCGGTGCGCATAAATTTGCGCCGCGCCGGGGTGTTGTAGAACAGATCGAGGACTTCCAGGGTGGTGCCGACCGGATGCGCCGCCGGCTTCACCGTCACCGCCTGATCGCGGCCTTCGGCATACGCCTGCCAGGCTTCCTGCTGTTCCGCCGTGCGCGAGGTGAGCGTCAGACGCGCCACCGAGCTGATACTGGCCAGCGCTTCGCCGCGAAAACCGAGGCTGATAATGGCTTCGAGATCGTCGAGCGAGGCGATTTTGCTGGTAGCATGGCGAGCCAGGGCCAGCGCCAGCTCGTCTTTTTTGATGCCGCAGCCGTTATCGCGAATGCGAATGAGCTTCGCGCCGCCGCGTTCGATATCAATATCAATTCGCGTGGCGCCCGCATCAAGGCTGTTTTCAACCAGCTCTTTCACCACCGACGCGGGCCGTTCCACCACTTCGCCGGCGGCAATCTGGTTGGCGAGCTGCGGCGGCAGAACCTGAATCGGCATCCCCTGCTCCTTAGTTAATCAACATCCCGCCTGGCGCTGCGGCGCTGGCGGTCTGCGCCGCCTCGCCGCGAGGCGCCGACTGCAGCGGATGCTGCATAAAGTAGTTGCGCAGACCGTTGTAAATCGCCTCCGCAATCTGCTCCTGGTAATCATCGCTCCCCAGCAGCCGTTCTTCCCCGTTGTTACTGATAAAGCCTGTTTCCACGAGGATCGACGGAATGTCCGGCGAGCGCAGTACGCCGAGGCTGGCATGCTCAGGACGGCGCTTATGCAGATTGCCAATCCGCTGCAGCTGGCTGAGCACGTTAGTCGCCACATCGTAGCCGACACGCTGGGAGTGACCGAACTGCAGATCCAGCACCGCCTGGCTCAGGTAGGGATCGGCCTGGCTGTTCGCCAGCACATCGCCCGCGCCGCCGAGCAGTTCAGACTGCTTCTCATGCTGCTCCAGCCAGCCGGCCATTTCACTGTTGGCGCGACGGTTCGAGAGCACCCATACCGAGGCGCCGGTGGCATCGCGGTTTGGCGCGGCGTCGGCATGGATTGAGACGAGGAAGTTGGCGTTTTGCTTACGCGCCACATCCGAGCGCCCCATTACCGAAATAAAGTAATCCCCGTCACGGGTCAGCACCGGTTTAAACTGCGGATCGGCGTTCAGCAGCGCCCGCAGCTTGCGCGCGATAGCGATAGTCACGTTCTTCTCTTTGGTGCCATTCGGGCCAATCGCGCCAGGATCCTGACCGCCGTGCCCGGCGTCGATGGCGATAATCACCTTATCCTGCGCCGACACCGTGCGGGCCGCCGGACGGGTCACGGTCTGATTGTTGGTCATCGCCGGCTGAGAGGGGGTCATCACCGTCTGCCGATCGTGGCCCGACGAGCTAAACGGATTGCGTCCCGCCGTCGCCGTCCGGGAAGGCATTACCGGCGGCGGGTCGGCCCGTTTCACCACCACAGGAGGCGGCGGCGGTGGCGGCGGCGGCGCGTCGGCGTTGATGGTAAAGACCACCGTGTAATTCGCCCCGTTCTGCTGCTTCACCGCCCGGGTTTTGCCATCTTCTGTCAGATCCACCAGCAGACGCAGCGTCTGCGTATCCTGCGGCGTACCGGCGCGAATACTCTTCACCAGGTTGCTGCCGCTAAATTTCAGCGGCAGTCCCTGCAATACGCCGGTCTGCTTGATATCCAGCGCCACCAGTCGTTTGCCCTGCGGGGTAAAGGAATACTCCGGTTCACCGACAAAGCTAAGAGTTATACGGGCCTGCTGGTCTCCGTTGGAGACCTGGATATCGGATAAACTCGCCGCAGTGGCGTGAAGACTCGACAGCATCAGCGCAGCGGCAAGCCAGGTGGTTATGCGATACTTCATCCCGTCATCCTTCAGGCTAAATGGCTAAACGCGCCAGTAAAGATTCACCCCGTGAGGAGATCGCGGTAATGCGCGCCTCACGCCCTTGTGCCTGGTAATCAAGGTGAATTTCAACGTCCGGGTCAGGCAGGACACCTGCGCCTTGCTGCGGCCATTCCACCAGGCAGATGGCATCGTCGGCAAAATAATCGCGGATCCCCATAAATTCCAGCTCCTCAGGATCCGCCAGGCGGTAGAGATCGAAGTGATACACCATCAGTTTGTCGAGGGTGTACGGCTCCACCAGGGTATAGGTTGGGCTTTTGACATTGCCGCGGTGACCGAGCGCCTGTAAAAAGCCACGGCTAAAGGTGGTTTTCCCCGCGCCTAAGTCACCATACAGGTAAATCACGGTGGCGCCGGTACAGGCCTGCGCAATACGGTCGCCCAGGGCCAGCGTGGCCTGCTCATCGGGTAAAGGAATCACTCGGTTAATCATGGTCTACGTCAATCACATCCGGGTTAACAACACGCCTGAGCGTGGAAAAGAGATCGGTCGCCAGCATGCCGCGGGTGCCCTCGCGGGCGGCCAGTCGGTCGGCGGCATCGCCATGCGCGACGCACCCGGCACAGGCAGCATCATACGGCGTCTGGTGCTGTCCTAACAATGCGGCAATAATGCCAGTGAGCACATCGCCCATTCCGCCGCTGGCCATACCGGCATTGCCGGCGTCGATAATGCCCATCGCCCCGCTTTCACTGGCCACCACCGTGCCCGCGCCTTTCAGCACGACCACGCCGCCATACCGTTTTACCAGACGCTGCGCAGAAAGTAAGCGATCGCTTTCAATTTCTGCCACGCTGACGTTCAGCAGACGGGCCGCTTCGCCGGGGTGCGGCGTCAGCACGCGATTGTGACGTTTATCGGGATTGAATGCCAGCAGGTTCAGCGCGTCTGCGTCCCAGACCATCGGTTTGTTAACACTTTCCACCATGCGCAGGGCGCTGCGTCCCCACTCGTTCTGCCCCAGGCCCGGGCCAATCGCCACCACATCCGCCCATTCCAGCGCGGCTTTCAGGGTCTGCGGCGTCAGCTCATCCACCATTAATTCCGGCCGGGCGGTGACAATGGGCGCCACATTCTCAGGGTGAGTGAGTACTCGCACCAGCCCTGCGCCGGCGCGTAAAGCCGCTTCACCGCACATGCGAATCGCGCCTGCCGTGCCGCGATCGCCGCCGACGATCGCCAGCTTGCCGTGATCGCCCTTATGGGAGGTAGCCCGGCGCGGCGGCAGCCAGTCTGCAAGGTGGGCGGCGCAAAATCGCGTCAGGGGGGTACTTTGACCGGCGAGCCAGCGCTCAAGCCCCAGCGCATGATGGTGGAGCTGCCCGACGACATCCCGCGCCTTGCCGGTCAGCAGCCCCGGCTTGAGCGCAATAAACGTCAGCGTATGGTCGGCCTGAATGACCGCCCCCGGCGTCGCGCCGGTCTGCGCATTCAGGCCGGAAGGGATATCCAGAGCCACCACCGGCGCAGGATGGTGGTTCGCCTGGTGGATGAGCGCCGCGATGGATTCGCGCGGCGCACTGCGCAACCCGGTGCCAAGCAGGCCGTCAATAATCAGTGAGATATCGTCTGGCCAGGGGACAGTGGCCGCATGGATCACGCCGCCGGCGTTAAGCCATGCCTCCCGCGCCGCCTGCGCCTCTTCCGGCAGCGGGCTGTCACTCTCCACCGCCAGCAGCGTCACCCGCCGCCCGGCGGCCTGGGCCAGACGCGCGACGACATATCCGTCGCCGCCGTTGTTGCCATGCCCGCAGAGGATCAGCCAGTGCGCGCTGTCAGGAAAAGCGCGGCTGGCCAGCTGGAACGCCGCCTCGCCTGCGCGCTGCATCAGTTCAAACAGCGTCAGTCCCAGGCTGTCCGCTGCCTCTCGTTCGGCCAGGCGCAGCGCCTCCGCAGGCCAAATGTTGTATGGTATACTGTCAGGGTTTTTCGTCATTGTATGGTCCATCATGTCACAGCCCCTCGATCTCGTTCAGTTAGCGCAACAAATCAAACAATGGGGCACAGAGCTCGGGTTCCAGCAGGTCGGTATCGCCGATACCGACCTTAGCGCCAGTGAACCCAAACTGCAGGCATGGCTGGATAAACAATACCACGGCGAAATGGAGTGGATGGCCCGTCACGGTATGATGCGCGCCCGCCCCCACGAACTGCTGCCCGGTACGTTACGCGTCATCAGCGTGCGGATGAACTATCTGCCCGCCAACGCCGCCTTTGCCCGCACCCTGAAAGATCCCGCGCTGGGTTACGTCAGCCGTTATGCCCTTGGGCGTGATTATCATAAGCTGCTACGTAATCGCCTGAAAAAACTGGGTGAGAAGATTCAGGAACAGTGTGCTTCGCTCAATTTTAGACCTTTTGTCGATTCCGCGCCTATCCTGGAACGGCCCATCGCAGAAAAAGCGGGCCTTGGATGGACAGGTAAGCACTCACTTATCTTAAGCCGCGACGCCGGATCCTTCTTTTTCCTCGGCGAACTGCTGATTGACCTGCCCCTGCCGGTCGACAGCCCGGTCGCGGAGGAGTGTGGACGCTGCGTCGCCTGCATGACCATCTGCCCCACCGGGGCCATCGTCGAGCCCTATACCGTCGACGCCCGCCGCTGCATCTCCTATCTCACCATCGAACTGGAAGGCGCGATCCCGGAGGAATTCCGTCCGCTCATCGGCAACCGGATCTATGGCTGTGACGACTGCCAGCTCATCTGTCCGTGGAACCGTTTCTCACAGCTCACCGATGAAGAGGATTTCAGTCCGCGCCAGGCGCTGCATGCCCCGCCGCTGGTGGAGCTGTTCGCCTGGAGCGAAGCGTGGTTTCTGAAGGTGACCGAAGGGTCGGCGATTCGTCGCATTGGTCACCTGCGCTGGCTGCGTAATATCGCCGTCGCGCTGGGTAATGCGCCCTGGGATGAAGCCCATCTTCGCGCGCTGGAGAGTCGCCTGGGCGAGCACCCGCTTCTCGACGAACACATTGAGTGGGCGATGGTCCAGCAGCTGAAAAAGCGGAGCGCCGACGCCGTCGAAGTACAGCTGCCGAAAAAATTACGTCTGGTCAGGGTGGTAGAGAAAGGGCTGCCGCGCGACGCCTGATTCATTCACAGGCTGTGAATAAAATCTAAAACACATTGCGTTTCAAGGCGCAGACCGAGGTCAAGTGATCGGATTAACATTTCGAAATGAAATTTAATTGTTAAATTTCAATTAGATATAAAGATATTATTTACAAAGCGAAGCATTTACGCCGTCAGAGACGAAACGACAACCTGTGGATAACTCTGTTCACAGTATTTCTGCAGACCAAACGAAAATCATCCCCGGCGCTGGATTGCACTGTGGATAAATAAGAGATGGAAGAAAATTTGGAGCGGGAAACGAGACTCGAACTCGCGACCCCGACCTTGGCAAGGTCGTGCTC